>JACQOU010000392.1 GCA_016207775.1 Deltaproteobacteria bacterium | reverse complement strand
TGGCAACATCGGAACACCGTTGAGTGAGTATGCTGCTCGGAGAGAAAAAACAGACTGGGTAGTCGCTGAAATCAGCAGCTTTCAGCTGGACACCACCTACACATTTAAACCACATGTCGCTATTTTCCTTAATCTCGCCCCTGATCATCTCGATCGCTACCCCAGCTACGATGCTTACATTCAGTCAAAAATGAAGCTAAAAGATAACATGACTGAAGAGGATTACGTCATTGCTAACCTGCGGGACCAAAAACTCATGTCCCTTCTTTCAGGCGCAAAACCGAAAGTTCTCTATTTTACATCACATTTACTCAAGGACATTCCAGCTCATTACCAGGAAAAGTTTCAGGGTACTTTCCTCGAACCAGCCACATCCATGCATTTAAAGGCTGCACGCTGGAAGGAGCATGTTTTTAATCTTCAAGACACTCGACTTCGCGGCATTCACAACAAAGAAAACTTAATGGCATCCATGCTTGCTACTAAACTGGCTGGCGTTTCCAATGAGGCTATTCAGAAAGTTATCCAGCAATTTAAGCCATTGCCGCACCGGATGGAATTTGTCGCACGAAAAAATCAAGTACTCTTTTACAACGACTCTAAAGGCACGAATATTCACAGCCTCATGCGCTCGCTGGAAAGCTTTAATGAACCGGTGATCCTGATTGCTGGAGGCAAGGATAAAGGGGAAGATTACGCTGTATTGTCTGATATCATCAGTAAGCGTGTAAAAAATTTGATTCTCGTAGGTGAAGCCAAGGAGAAGATCAACCGAGCCGTTGGTGACTTCAGTGAGACTTTTCTCGTGGGCACCTTTGAAGAAGCCGTCTATCTCGCTTACCAAAAATCACGGTCTGGCGACGTAGTCCTGCTATCCCCCGGCTGCGCAAGCCAAGACATGTTTAAAAACTACGAAGAACGGGGCAACTATTACAAAAGCCTCATCAACCGCTTCTGATTCAGAAATACATCTCCTGAATGTAGGTTCGATATTTTTCGGCGCAGAATTTCCGCTTAACTTTTAGAGAAGGAGTCAACTCACCTGTTTCAATACTGAAGTCGTTTGCGATAATCCGGAATTTTTTCATTGTCTCAAAAGGGGCAAGGGCGGTGTTTACTCCTTTTATTTCAGTGTCGACCAGATCAACCACTTTAGGGTGTTTAGTCAGCTCTTCAAAGCTCGAGTAGGTTAATCCATGCGTCTTTGCCCACAGCTCTATCTCAAATTGATTGAGTGTCAGCAACACACCAATAAACTTTTCTTTATCTCCACAAACCATGCAATGACTGATGAATCGGCTCGCTCGCAAGAGGTTTTCCAACTTCTGTGGAGCAATTTTCTTGCCTCCAGAAGTGACGATGAGTTCTTTTTTTCTGTCGGTTATTTTCAGAAAGCCCCTCTCATCAATAGCTCCGACATCACCGCTCCGGAACCATCCATCCGAAGTAAAAGCTTCTGCAGTCGCCTGTTTGTTTTTGAAGTACTCTTTAAAAACCATCGGACCTCTTATTAACACTTCGCCATCTTCGGCAATTTTTATTTCCACTTGCCCGATAGGCAGTCCGACAGTCCCAAAACGGAAGTCATCAGGACGGTTTACGGTCATAGGACCCAGCGTCTCCGTCAGCCCATATCCTTCCAAGATCTTAATCCCACAGCCGTGAAAAAACTCGCAAACCTCGCTGGATAGAGGTGCCCCCCCACACGCAGTTAGACGAATCCTGCCACCGAATTTCTCTCTGATGCGCGAAAGTACCAGCCGATCCGCAACCCGTCGTTTCAGAACTAACTTCAACGGGACCGACTGCTTCTCGGAATGCAACACAGCCACTTGTCTCCCAATGCCAACCGCCCACTTAAACATGCTCCGGCGAAATTTAGGCATAGACTCCACTTCACTCAAAATCTTCGCGTATATTTTTTCGAAAATACGGGGCACGGTGACCATGAGAGTGGGACGGACTTCACTGAGATTGGCGGGGATGGAGTTGATGTTCTCAGCAAAAGCGACCGTTATACCCATAAACAGAGGCCAAAGACTTTCCACTCTTCCCAATATATGGGCAAAGGGGAGGAAGGTCAGAGTAACATCCGAGCTTTTCATTTCAACTTCCCTAGCAATCGCATGAATCGTTGAAGAGAAGCACGAGTGCAACAACACCGCGCCTTTAGGCTGCCCCGTCGTACCGGATGTGTAAACGATCGAAGCCGTCTCTTCAGGTTTTGTATTCAGTGCAGTGGTCCTAAAACTGCTCTCGAAGTTATCGAGCCCCTCCCGGCTTGAGAATTCGGTGAAAGTCTTTACTGTCAAATCTTCCATCGGTCCAGTATTTTCAAACGTCACTACTGGCAATAATTTGCCTAGCTGTTGAAACGCCTGCGCCAGCTTAATGCAAAGCGATTCATCCTCAGCAAAAACCAACTTGGCATCACTATCTCTTAGAATGAAAACAATCTCCTCAACTGAGTTGGATTGATAAATCGGTACAGAAACAAGGCCCGAACAAAGAGTCGCCATGTCGGCAATACTCCATTCAAGTCTCGTGTGGCTGAAGATACAAACTCTATCGCCTTTTTTGAGATTCAACTCCTGATAAGAAGCAAAGATACCCAGTACTCGACGATGTATTTCGCCCCAATCAATACTGTGATAACCTCCCCCTTTTTTTACTAGAAACGCTCTTTCCGTCGAGCTCAGTTCAACACGTTGAACGTAGGTTGACGCCACCGTTTTACCCTGAATGGGGGTTGTGTGCCTGCGCGCAGAACCGCTGTGCTCTAAATTTGATTGATCGTATGGTGTCTCAGGCATCCGCTACCTCCAACGAGACCTCTGCAAAATGGCAGATATAACCCATGAGGCGAAGCTTTTGAAGAGATTTTGAACTGGCACATCCCTCATCTGCCTAGGCAGATAATGGAAAATTGACGCCAGCTCCCTCCTTCGCTAGATATACTCGACGCGGTCAGAATGTGCGCCTTTTTGGCAGCGCATTTTTGTGCGAGACCAGGAAGACGAGAAAAAAGCGCGCAGGCGGCCTTGCAGGCCGCCGAGCACTAATTTTGAGTCTGACGAAGTCGCAGCCAAAAAGGCGCGTCAAAAAGCGCAGATTGTGACCGCGTCGAGAATATC
>JACQOU010000387.1 GCA_016207775.1 Deltaproteobacteria bacterium | reverse complement strand
GTCTTATACTCTCCGTTAGAATATGAGGAAGAGCTTATTTTAATAATAAGATTCATTTGCATAGTTGTTTGGTTTTTCGGGGTCTCCCTGCTGCTATTCCTATGTTTTCTTGCCCGTCCGTTTCATCCGGCAAACACGACGCTCTTTTGTCGGGTCGTCTGCCCAGTGGCGCTCCGAATACTTGGCCTTCACCTTGTCGCGAAAGAGGTGGGTATCCTGACAAAGACTGGCCCGTGCATCATTATTGCCAACCACCAACATCTCCTGGACCTTTTCATTTTTGGCAGCCTCTTTCCCCCTCGCACCGTTACAATAGGCAAGAAGAGCCTCATTCTCATTCCAATTTTCGGATGGGCCTACTGGCTCGCCGGCAACCTACTCATTGACCGGAAAAATAGCGAAAAAGCTAAGATGAAGATGCAAGAGGCAGAGCGTCTTGTGATCAGGAAGAAACTATCAATTTTTATCTGTCCTGAGGGAACGCGTTCGCATGGCAAAGGGTTGGGTCCCTTTAAGAAAGGAGCATTCCACCTGGCAGTCGATAGTGGACTTCCTTTGGCGCCCGTTGTTGTCTCTTCCTATTTTGGCAAGACTAATTTTTGGCGGTGGCGTTCAGGCACAGTCATAGTCGAGTGCCTTAACCCGATGATGACTAAAGGCCTGGGTCCGGACGCGGTCGCGATTGTACTTGAGAAAGCGCATGCGCAAATGAAGGTTGCGATTGAACGCCTCGATAGGGAACTAAGTTCAGATTGCTGAAGATTGAAGGCACACCGACCCTATGCAAAATCCAGGACAATACAAATAAAATACCTTTTTTGGGGTTTTGTGCTAGTATCCCTCAACCACAAGTTCGTGAGAACGTTGTTTAGGCTGCGTGCCCCGTGGTTTTCAAAGCCCCTCAAAGGTTTGAAATGTGCGCCTTTCAGTTATTCCTTAGTTTTATGCACGCTAATAGCTAGGTATTTATTGGCTCTTTTGAGCCTAATTGGCGTGCATTTGCCCGTTCAATTAAGAAAGAAAATTTGATTAACTCTCAACTATTTAGTGAAATTAATTTGCCACATCCTTTGGCCCTAGGCCTGAAGAAGATGGAATTTATTACTCCAACTCCTGTGCAGGCAGCCACGATTCAGCCTGCTCTCAACGGAAAAGATATTCTGGGAACAGCGGGAACTGGAACGGGCAAGACGGGTGCTTTTGGAGTTCCACTGTTGGCCACCGTATATCCGGATCCGCGGAAGCAGGCCCTCGTCCTTGCCCCCACTCGCGAATTGGCAGCGCAGATTCTAAAAGTACTTCGTCGGATGAGCTGTGAGACGAGTCTGAACGGAGCCTTGGTTGTGGGGGGAGAATCTTTTCAACGGCAAGTGGCCGAGATCAGAAAAGGAGCGGATTATGTAGTGGCCACACCGGGTCGTCTGAATGATCATTTGGAACAGCGAACCATCAATCTTTCGCGAGTGTGCCTTCTTGTGATTGATGAAGTGGATAGAATGATGGATATGGGATTTGCCCCTCAGATTAGGCGCATCCTGCAGCATGTTCCAAAGAAAAGACAAACGTTAGTTTTTTCTGCCACCCTCCCCCCAAAAGTGACGCCCTTAGTGCAAACCCTCGTGACCGATCCGGTTCGGGTGCATATTGGCTCGACCGAGCATCCAGTAGTGCTGGACAAGCAAGAAGTTATCGAAACCTCGGAACAGGGAAAAACGCAGGTAATTTTAAAGGAAATCAAGGCACGTGAAGGCCGCATTCTCATATTTGCAAGAACGAAATCTAGAACGGAAAGACTCGCTAGAACTCTTGGCCAGAATAGAATCAACACCGTTACTATGCACGGTGGTCGAAGCAATGGTCAGCGTAAGGATGCTCTAAGGAAATTCATATCGGGGTCACACAGGATCATGGTGGCGACCGATCTCGCCGGCAGGGGAATCGATGTTACGGATATTCAGCACATCATCAATTATGACCTGCCGCAATCCAGAGAAGATTATATCCATCGAGTAGGCCGTACAGCCCGATTTGGAAAGACAGGAAGCGCGCTTACTCTGGTTACATCCATTGATCTGGATTCCGAATTTATTGTAAGCGGGAAGAAGAAACCTGCCAGGATAGTTTACCGTACACGGCGGTGGAGGTAACTAACCACGCGATCACAAACAGGGATTCCAAACGATGGCAAAATCATTTTTTATTTTCTGGCTATTTATCCAACGCTCGGCATAGAATAGGGCTTCTGACGAGTCGATAGGAAGACCTCTGGGCACGTGCTCACTGTTTTTTTCTACGGCACCCGAAAATACCTTAAGGAGGTCTTCAAATGGGAAAGAAAATATACATAGGCAATCTCCCGTTTTCTGTCACGGAAAACTCGCTTAACGAACTATTTAATCAGCACGGCACAGTGGACTCCTGCCGTCTTATTACTGACCGTGATAGCGGTCGCTCAAAAGGTTTTGGTTTTGTCGAAATGGCTTCAGATGAAGAGGCCGATGCAGCTATCTCTGCCCTGAACGGGAAGGAGCATGAAGGGCGTGCTCTTACCGTAAATGAAGCTCGACCCGAGGCAACCCGTTCGGGTGGTTTCCGCGGTAGTTACGATGGGGGCAGATTTGGCCGAAGCCGATTCTAGGTTTTTTATTTGTGCGTCAGCCTGCGGACGTGCTTGTTCGTAGACTGGGCCGAAGAACCTTCCGATCGGAATAGGGAGGAGGGATCTGTGGTTTACAAGGTGACAATAGATGGGGGGCTGCTCAGAAATAGTGTGTTGCTTCCAGCTGTTCAGACATTAAAGGCTTGGGAAGCAGACGGTAAAATTGAGATATTTGAGTCTGACAGGGCCAAGGAAGTCAATGTACCTTATACTTGGCCAGGGGCTACGCCGCAGGCAAAGAACCGACCAAGATTTCGGGCCCCGCGAAAAATGAAGGCCTCTGATGTTTCTTTTCAGCAAATATCGTCCGTACTTTTCCCTCAACGTGATCCCAAACGCCTTAATTTGAATGAAATTAACGATGTGGCTCATCTGCTGAGCCACCGTGCTCTGGGGCACTCAATATTTGTTACGACCAATATGGGGTTTATCGCGGACGGCAAGCGTGAGCGCCTGATGTCGGTCTTCAAGATTGTCGTCCTGACGCCGGATGAAGCGGTCAGTGCGCTGATGTCGACTCAACCATGGAACGAAGCGAACGAGAATCGAGGCCCAGGATGAGTAAGGAAGATTTGCTCAAGTTTGATGGAGTAGTAACGGAATCATTTTCGGGAAACCGATTCAGGGTTAAGCTGCCTAATGGTCGAGAGTTAATGGCCAAACTTTCCGGAAAGCTGCGACGATTTCACATCAGAATTCTTGTTGGAGATCGTGTCACCATTGGCCTATCCCCTTATGACCTGTCTCATGGCTTAATTTTGGCTCGCGAAAAGCTGACCTCATACGCGCGATAAGCAATGCTATAATATCAAGAACATGGTGATTCTTGGTGTCCATGCAGGGCATGATTGTGGCGCTGCGCTAATTTGTAATAATAAAATCGCAGTGGCGCTTAATGAAGAAAGACTTAGCCGCAACAAGATGTCGTTCGGAGTTCCCTGGAGGTCGATTCCAAAAGTTCTTGAAATCGCCGGAATGAGCCCAGCCGATGTGGATGAGATTGCGTTTGAAACCATCTCAGCAAAACAATTCCTAATTCCCCATGCTCGCCCTTTTTTTATCAAAGGGTTTACAACAAAGGGCATGGGCTTTCTTGATTTTTTCTACATCAAAGGTAAAAGGCTGGTTTTCGTCAAAGGGTTTAAAGCCGTAGTTCTTAGCTTAATTGCCGCAACGGGTGTTCCACGCTGGTTTTTTACAGACGTATTGGGATATCTGTTTTTAAGATGGCTGTTTGGCTTAAGAAAGAAAATTACTTTTATCTCTCATCATGAGTCTCATGCTGGGTCAGCTTATTTTACTGGCGATATGCCGGAGACGCTTAGCGTGGTGTGTGAGGATTATGATGGCAGGGATAGCATGGCCATTGATCTATTTAGGCAGGGTAAGATGATTTCTTTAGCCAAAAGTCGGTACCCGAATTCTGCAGGTCTGTTCTACGCACTCATTACAAGGCTTTGTGGTTATAATCATTTCTTGCATTGCGGGAAAATTACCGGATTGGCAGCCTATGGTGACCCCAAGAAAGCGTACTCGTTAGTAGAAAAATTGTTTTGGGCGGAAGGGATGGAGCTTCGGGCTTCCTCTCAGATATTTCGATTGGGCGTGGAATATTCGAAGACGGGAAAGATACCCAACTATTTCGAGAATCATTCCGTTGCTGATCTTGCGGCAGCTTTTCAGGCAAGGTTGGAAGATGTCATTGTTTCAGTTGTTCAAAAGGCCCTTGTGCAAACGAATGCCAAACACGTAGCTCTAAGCGGCGGTGTGATGGCTAACGTCAGACTGAACCAAAGTATTTTTGAAATTCCAGGAGTCGAGGAAATTTTTATCCACCCAGGCATGAGTGATTGCGGTGTAGCTGCGGGTGCAGCGCTTGCGTTGAACTCACGCCGTAATGGCGGTAAACCCTACCGGCTTTCGGATGTCTTTCTTGGGTACGAGATATCGGATTCGGAGATAGAGAGGGAACTCAATAAGAGGAAAATGAAATATTCCAAAGAGAGCAATATCGCTCGTACGATTGCTCACTTGCTTCAGCAAAAAAAAGTGGTCGTCCGAGTCAGGGGCAAGATGGAGTACGGCCCACGCGCTTTAGGCAACCGCTCTATTCTCTATCATTGCGATGATCCCAGTATCAACAAGTGGCTCAATGCGCGCCTACAGAGAACAGAATTCATGCCCTTTGCTCCGGCAATACTCGCTGAACATGCGCCAAGGTGTTTCCAAAAGTATCGGGGTGCTGAGTATGCTGCAGAATTCATGACCATTACCTTTCAGTGTACTCCGTGGATGAAAGAAACTTGTCCGGCCGTGGTGCATGTTGATAACACGGCCAGGCCCCAGTTTGTGACCCGGCAATCAAATGCAGATTTTCATGGCATTCTTGCAGAGTATTACAAACTGACGGGGATTCCGGTATTAATCAATACCAGCTACAACATCCACAATGAACCGATTGTCATGACCGCCTCGGATGCCATTCGTGTGTTCGAGCAAACGTGTCTCGATTACATTGCGCTTAACAATTATCTTGTTTCCTCAAAAGAAAACGGCTTGGTGTGGGATGAAAATAAAATGGCGATCCTTTCTTGATTATTGCATTGCCACTCTTCTGTTTTTCCTAAGTGAAGGGTTGGAATTTCCCGGGTCCGATGGCTTAGCAAATATCCCAAGACTTTACAGACTGCTCAACTCCCAGTTTCTAGCAAATGACTTTGCGTTTGACTCCATTCCGATTGGATACTGGCATATCTACCTTGTTTCCTTTCTTTCTAGATTCCTCACTATTGAGTGTGTTTGGAATGGTCTTGGAATTTTCGGTTTTGTTCTTTTTCTTTACGCCATGAAACGGCTTACCCATACCGTAACGGGACGTTCGGTTCCGGCACTTGTTTTTTCATCGCTGATAGTAGGGATGCAGAATAGAATATTCCTGGGACATTATTACCTGGCATGGCCGGTTTTTTCTCCTCATTATTTTGCTATTCCTTTTATTTTATTGTCCCTTGTTTTTCTTTTAGAACAGAAGTACTGGCAAGCGTTCGCGACCTTTTTCCTTGGAGCATTCTTTCATGCACATATTGCGTTTTGCGGGAGCTTGGGCCTGTGCGGAGTTTTCCTATGGTTGGCAAAAGGCAAGATGAAAAGGCTCGCTTGGGCGTGCCTTTTGCTTTTGTGTGCACTTAGCGCATTAGCGGTGGTCATGCTTTCCACCCAAGTGAGCCCGATGGCCCTCCAGTCTGCGACTCGCATCATGGCCTTTGCACGTTCACCCCATCACACGCTCATTCAGGCATCGGACCCTCATTTCCTGTGGGCTTTTTTACTTATCATTCTTTATCTAAGTGTAACCTTTAAAAAAAGCACCACTTTAAACAGAGCCAGCATGCTTTTTGCTTTCATTGTATCCTTTCATGCGGTTCTGTTTTTCCTAAATTGCAGTAGTGGGCTTTGGCCTATTCTCTATCTGATGCAAGGCGTGGAGGGCGGACCTCTGCTTGTATCCGTTTTTCTGGTCTTCTTTGTGGCAGTCATTTACGACCTGGTTGAAAAGAAGATGTTTTTGTCTGGGGCGCTTTTTCTGTATGCGCCCACCATTATGGTTAGAGGACTGCTCGCGCTCACGCATCGTGCTTTCGCGCAATGGGATCGATTCAATCAAATGAAGCCGTTTAGGCGCGACAGTGCGATGTTTTTCGCCGGCGGTCTGCTCATCATTTTGGTGGGTCGAGTTTATCCCCATCCAGTGATGTTGCCACACGGTTTAGGCCGCTACTCATTTCCCTTGAGCATACTTGTGTTACTTGCGTTGGCAGGCATTGCAGGTGCTTTAGCTACAAAGGTTCCAAAAAAATTAAATGGGCAGAGCCACAATACCTTGCGTTTATTGGCAGTCATGTTGCTGCTCAGTTTGGTTTTTGTAAAATATTATGATTGGTTTGCAAAAAGGACACACTTTTACAAATACACCCGGATGGGCGGAAAGCATTGGGAGGAGATATGCGAGTACGTGCGAAATTCAACTTCTATAGAAGCTGTGTTTATCATTCCACCTGGCATGGAGGATTTTCAGTATGGCACCCATCGAGCAGCCTTTGTGACTTACAAGCGAACGCCATCCCGGTTGGAACATCTCAAGGAGTGGTTTAATAGAATGCAATTGGTTGGAGCGTATCCGCCTACTCTGTCCCCCGAGCAGCTAAATGAAGTGATTGCAACCGATTATCTCGGCTACAAGAAACTATCCAGGGGGCAGCTGGACCAAATAGTGATGCAGTACCCGACGGTACGTTATTTTATTACTGACTCGCGCCATGTTCTGCCATATCCAACTGAGTATGAAAACAGCTTATATCGGCTCTATCGTCTTCAATAAGAAAGGGTGACTGAGTGAGCGGTTTTTTCTTATTAATCGAACTTTTTGTCAATCCGTTCCGGTCCTGCGGACTGTGCTTCATAGCAGGTTGCACATCGGAACTTAAATAAACGTTTAGAATGTTCTTTTCTGAGAAGTTTCATTTTCTGACCATTCCAGAGCTTGATTAGACGAGCCTCGCGCACGTTACCAAGCACCATGCTGGCGTTATAATCCATGCAACATGGGACGACATTGCCGTCATATCCTACGGCAATGATACCGCGCCAAAATTCTCGACACGGTTGTGTGCGGTTTGTTTTGATGGGGTTATTGTATTCGAGATAGGCAGAGAACCGAATATCTTCGACGTATGGACCCAGCCTACGACGCATTTCCTTTGCTTGTTCAACAACGTTCGGATAAGCCACTGCATTGATTTCAAGATAAATGTTTTTCTTGGTCTGTTTAATGCGATTGGAAAGACGAATGATTGTGGATTCAAGTTTGGGGTAGGGGTAGCCTCTGACAGACTCATATACGTCGTCTATCCCATCCACCGATATGGTGATGTGTGAAATTGTCGATTCGATGATTCTTTCGATGTTTTTTTCAGTAAAGACAGTGCCGTTAGTAGTGAGAGAGATCCGTTTGTTCTTCTTTCCAAGGTAGTCAACGCAATCAAAGAAAATGGGGTTCAGCATCATTTCCCCCCAGCCCACTAAAACATAATGGGGGACGTCGGGGTTGTTATCTACCATGGCACGGAATGTATCGAAATCGATATCCCCTTGTGCCCTGGTCATGGCCTTGTTACGAGCGCACAGGATACAGTTGAGGTTGCAACGGGATGAAAGTTCAACTGAAACACTTGTGATTCTAAAGCTGCGGGATAATCTTAATAAGTAACAAAGCTCGTTAAGTACAGTTGCGAAAAATGTCCTCAAATCCGGCAAGTAAAAGAGCGTGCGCTTGCACAGGCTTGGCCGACGTAGGATAAGGCCCAAGTAAAAGTAGACTGCAAGTCGAATGAGAAACATTCCTTAAATTCCCGTACTGGGCTTCCTGCATGCCATCAAAAGTTCATAGTTGCGATTACAAATCCGATGCAGTGCAGAGATGCCATGAAAAGCAATTCTCATGAGTTTCGAGCGAAAAAGGGCAGCAGGTGGGGTGTCCGTTTGGATTGTGTGCAGGACAGTCCATCCCTCCTGTTCAAGAAGCCTTTTGAGTCCGTCAGGCGTGTAAAAATACAGGTGGCATGAAACGTACATTCTTTTGAGGGGGCCTGCGATTCGTCCGCCCGATAACCGATACAAGGCCTCAGCCATTTTCTCTATGACAGAAATGCAACTGACTGTTTTGAAGAGAAAGAACCCTCCAGGTTTAAGGGCTGTGTGAATAGCTGCGAGTGTCCTTTTGGTATCACTTACGTGCTCCAGCACATCCCAAAGGGTGATCACATCGTATTGATTTGGAGTGTGAAAAAGCTCTTCGATACCGGCTGCTTTCAATGGAAGTCCTCTCGCACGTCCTTTGTTCACGGCGGCCTCGGAAATATCCATGCCGTGTGCGTTCCATCCATGCTTCAGCAGCCAGGCTACAAAATCACCGGTGGCGCATCCGACATCCATAGCGACCCTAGCGGACGGCATGGCTTGGTTCAGTACCGTATCGAAAAATTCAGCCAAATGTGAGACGTAGGCCATGCGGCTCTTATCTTCTGCGTACCGGGTATGTTCATAGTAGGAATCGTCGTAAGGATTAGGCGCTGATTTTTTGACTGCATAACTGGAGTACCTCATCCCACAGGAACAGCGAAAATAGTCAACCGGCCCTTCCGGCCATTGCAATGTGAATAGGATGTTGCTTGGGGAGTGCGGTGCAGAACAAATAGGGCAGTGCCAACTTGGCTGAACCACCGCGGCAGTTGAGTTTTGTACCGAGCTCTCCATATTAGGAACTCCTTAGCAGATTCTTATGCCATAATTCCAAGTTAAGTATGCCCCATATGGACCGATCAAAATCGCTCAAACTCCCCTTGGACAAATCCCGCAGGGCTTGGGGTTTAAAAATTCCGCGCTTGAGACTGTTCTCGGCGGTAATCATTCCGTTAACCTGCTCTTTCAAGCCCGATTGAAACCATCGTGAGGTGGGAACGGGAAAGCCGATCTTGGTTTCACGAGCGCAAACTTCTGGCACGAGCTGATGAGAAAAAGCGTGTCGCATGAGGGCTTTCATTCGTCCGTCTTTCATTTTGATACGAGTGGACAGGGTGAATGCAAACTGGACTAGGTGTGGATCAAGAATTGGGACACGGCTTTCAAGCGATACTGCCATGCTGACTCTGTCTTCAACATGAAGGAGTGCCGGCAACCAACAGGTTGTTTCAAAATAAAGCACACGGTTGAGAAGTTCCGCATGCGGGTAACGGTCAAAATATTCCTTAAAAGTATCAAAAGGGCTATAACC
>JACQOU010000397.1 GCA_016207775.1 Deltaproteobacteria bacterium | reverse complement strand
TCAGAAAGAAATTGGGACCCTGCAAAGAGCATATCGAATCGATTTACGGAGAAGGGTACCGTTTCAATCCCAGCCCGGATCCTGCCCAGCAAGCCGCCGAACAAGCCAAGAACGCGGCCTAAGGAAGAAGACACATTAAGAGCTAATTGCAAATGGTCACAGGCGAAGCGCCATGCTATCATTTACTTAAATATTCAACCAATCTAGGCAATCAAGGAATGAACGCAATGATAATTCACAGATGTTTATGGGCATTGCTGGCTGCGTTTACACTTTTTGTTGGTTCGCAAGTATTTGGAAGACCGAGAGAGATTCACGCCACCTTTGGTTGTTCTCACGATATGACTGTTGGTCTCGGCCTTAAGAACCCGTCTGATGTTGCCCAACAGGTGGCAGTAGAGTTCAATATAACGGACAACCTTTGCGCGAGCAACAAGCTCAGGTTCCTCAATTGGACAAACCATACCGGCTCCGATGCCATTGCCACCTCTATAACTGCAACCACTAGCACCTGCGATACCTCACCCAATTTGTGCGTAGACAATACCTCAATGCCTAGAAGAGCGGTCTTTGGCACAGAGGCAACACCAAAAACTATTCCGGCACATGGGGGCCAACACATATCTCTAAGCATAGATGGTTGCAATTCCATCGATCAAGTTGGCGACAAGCGGCATTGTGAAGTCACAATTAAAGTGACAAACAACGATGGCTATTTAATCGGTGGCATTAATACGGTGACAGACTGGGGAAGCTTCCCTGTCCAGCTCGTTGGCGGCCGCCCGTTCTAGCTTGGGACCTGGTCTCGCTCAAAAATGCGCTCCCAAAAAGGCGCACATTCTGACCTCGTCGAGTATAATTAAGAAATGCGAAAACGTCCGTTAAGCCTCTTCATTTGTGCGCTGCTTTTTCTGTATTTTCCAGCCGAACTCATTGTCAGATGGTTTCAAGGGGGGAACCTGGGGCTTGCGGATTTTCTTCTCAGTGTGATGCTTCCTGGTTTGTTGGCGTATGGATTGATTCGCGTCCATCGAGTGGGCTGGTATACCCTGATCGCAATGACCATCATGTGGGGAGTTCGTGATCTAGTTAGCTACTATTCGAGTCAGGGCGCAAGCCTGTGGCCCATCTTCACTCATCTCATCATTTACGCAGTGAGTTTAAGCTATTTCATCAACCCACGTATTCGGCATCTGTACTTCGATCCCAAGCTTCGCTGGTGGAGAACAAAGCCACGTTATGAAACTCACCTGCCCATCATCTTCCGTCATGATTCAAAATGGCATTATCCGGTTCTAAAAAATATATCGTATGGCGGATGCTTTATTGAAACGCCTCATCCTATCGATGTCGACGAAAAATTGGATCTTGTTCTTCCCTTGCCGGTCCCACTCGCCGTTTCTGTATTCAAGGCACAGGGAGAAGTGCGCTGGGTGTCCAATAATCCAGACTTGCCAGGCATGGGTGTTCAATTCCAAGGCTTGCTCGGCCCTGATCGGAATGCTCTCTACCAGTTCCTTAGAAAACAACTCTAAGTTTTAGAAAACCAAAGCTTTAGAGCAACAAGGATAAGCAAGATGGAAAAACTTTTTCTAAGGGCTTCCTGCGTTGTGGCTACGGCAAGAGAGGAACCAACGTAGGTGCCGAAGAATATGCCGCAGGCAATGATCAGACCCGCTTTCATTTCATGAACTTGGATTTTGCCGGCAGCAAAGTACTTAATCACGCCGAGAAGACCAACTGGAGCCAGGAGGGCGACGAGCGAGGTGCCATTCGCTTTATGTTGGCCATAGCCGAGCAATAACATCAACGCGGGTACGATAATAATACCGCCTCCAATTCCAAAAAAACCGGCCAGAACGCCAGCAAGTAGCCCGATGATAACCAGAAAAAGAATCTCCACGTTTTCCCTCCTTACACACATCTTCTCCTGCTTTTTATTGCCGTGCAATAGGGTGGGCAGACAGGTCAGCAACCGGTTATGTGTTGCGGTATACTATGTGGAGGAGGCACTCTTTTTGCGAAGATTTTCACTGCTTTTAGTCTGTGCGCTTGTTTCTTGTAGTCGGTTTAAGCCCGTCCCCAGTTCCGCGCCTACTTTTTCCGCTAACATGGGTGTGTTTCGAATGCTGAATGAAGAGCGCCCCCCCTGTTTAGCAATGGTAAAGACTTTTTGCAGCAACCTCTATTCTCCCGGTAATCAGGGAAAGATGGAAATTCAGACTGAAAATGAAACGCTGCAGATCAAACGTGGCAGGACTGAAAATGATTTTTCGCAAGCCTACTTTGAATTTGCCCATACTCAAATACGGCATCGCGAACGGTTACCAAAAAGCTTCAGGGAGATTCTTGCTCAGAGAGGTTATTTCAAAAAGTTAAAAACGTATCTTAGTCGCAGGCCAGCGGCCAAGATGAGCTTTGAAGAGCGGGTATCCACGTTGCGCCTGTCGAATGATATTGATGCCATCTGGAACGGTGCGATCAATGAAACTGTGTTCCAGCGGATGGAGAAAAACCATCCAGGATTTGCAAAAATTTCGGAAGATTTTCTGCCTGTTGAGCTAAAGCATGAAAGAAGGAGGATGCGCGCCAAGCTTATTTCCGAAATTTCGAGTGCAGTGTGGGCGGATCACCCGAACTGGAAAAAGGTGGAAGCCCAATTTCGCGAAGTGAAAGAGGCCTACAAAGATGTCATTTCCAGGCATCCTGGCTTGCGAAAACAAACCAAGAAAGATTGGTTAAAGCGGATCGCGGCGGTGCGTTTGATTGTGCCGGGTTCGGATCCTGAAGTGGAGATGATCGCTTGCTCAAATACCGAAGAGAATGCTTATTACTACACGTACCGAAATTATGTAACGGTGTGTGCGGGTGACTTTAATGCCGAGGATATGCGCCAGACACTGGCACACGAGCTGGCACATGCCCTAGACGTGAATCGAATGATTGCGGTGTATCAGGCGCATTCAGCTTTCGGAAAACAGCTTGCGCAAATGAAACAGCAAACATGCTCGCACAAAAATATTTCTTGCAAGGACTGGGATCATTTTAAGAATCGTTTTGGTGTAAACCTTCAGAGCCTTGCTCATTTCAAGACTCCGATGCCTGATTTCAATCGGTGTCTTAAGGGCAAAGAAACTAAATTTCCCATTCCCGAGGAATATCTGGCGAGGATAGGCAAAGAGGAAGCACAGGAAGTGGCTTCAGAGCTCGCGGAACAGAATGTCTTTCTGCGACTGATTACTGAAAAACTTCCGCTGCCTGATGGTTCGTTTCATAAAAATCCGATGCATCTGAACCCGTGTGGGTATTATTTATGGGATCATGAATCCCATCTTTTCGACGAGGAATTAACGGTATTGCTCTTTTTTACTCAGCAGTACGTGTGCCATGCCGAACACCCCCCTGAGCAGCGGTTTCAAAAAGCGATTGACACTGCCATTGAGCTGCAAAGACGGCTTGTCGTGCAAAGGCTGAAGTTAGAGGGAGAATATTCCTCACGTTGGAGGCTGAATGCGGATGGTTATGCCGTATCGACGACAGAGCGTTTTGCAGATACCTTGGCCAGCCTTGCATTAACTAGAATACTGGAAAAAGAAAAAAACATCAGTAAGAGAAGAGCACTGTATCTGGCAAATATTAGCTGGCTCTGTCAAAAGCCTTCTATCAAGCAGCTTTATCCGAATGAGGCAAGAATTCAGCATCGACTGCGTTGGGGCCAACACTCCGACGATTCTTATCGGCAGACGGAGCTACTGCAGGGGAAGATTCCCGAAGTTTTGCAGTGTCAAAGAGATTTTGGCTCTAATGTGAAGGAGTGTCGATTAGAAGAATACGGCTCGTGAACGTTGAATACTATTTCAGGCTTTTCGCCAGCAGGTAAAGCGTGATGAAAGAGGTCACAGCGCCTGTAACGGTCATAACCGTGGTCAAGGTTCCCATGAACGTCGTACTCGGCTTGTCCGTCTCTACGACAACAATGTCTCCATTCTTCAACCGAAATTTTTCCATTTGACCGAGTTCTAATAGATTCCGCCCCTGTATCTCGGTGACTGAAGGCGTATCAAACAGTTGGTTCTTCTCGCCCTGGATTCTTCTGACAAAAATCTTCGAGTTTGAAAAATTACCGGATGTTCCGCCCGCATAGCCAATGAGATCGAGAAGGCTTGTATTGTCTGGAACATAGTGGGTACCACTGAGAGGAATATCTCCCCAAAGTTGAACCCTTACTAGAAACCGCCCATCCGGGTTGGAAGTAAAGTATTCACGAACATTGCTTCCAAATTCGGTTTTATCTTTGAGCGCCAGCGTTGCAGTTGATTGGAAAAACATCATTAAAATAACGACGCTTGCGATAAGCTTGGATAAACCAGACTGTGTATTCATGGGATTAGTTTTTGGGGCGGGAAAGTAAAACCTATATATTCATTATATCCCAAGTCAGGTTGTGAGCAAGGTTTCGGTCTTGGCATGGAAGCGGTATTGTGTATCATTTATTAAGAGGGTAGCCATGGGTTGGTGGACAAAGCTTTTAAAGCGCAGTCACACTGCACAAGAACGAACGGGAGTATCTCCAGATAATGCCGCGGGCAGCCACGTCTGGAGTGTTATTTTGCCGGAGTATGCATCGGTGCTTCGCAATCCATCCAGGCAATCGGATGGGTTTGTGCAAGGCTATCCGGTGCATTCTTTTTCGACGGCAGGGCTTTCTATTTATCTTGCAGAGGCAAGGCCGACGGTTGCCACCTACGTTGGGAAAGTATTCTACGGAGCTCAGTTGAAGTCTGATGTGTTCGGCCGACAGTTCGAAGCAGACTTGCAGTTAAGTGGGGTAGTGGTACGGGAACACATGCAATCAGAGGATCCTGTCAGAATGGCCACTCTTAGCTTCGAATTCGTTGGGCTTTCTGAGGAAAAAAGAAACTATTTTCTACCAAAGACTTCTCAGTAGCAGCGCAACTCCCTGTCCGCCGCTGACACACAAGGTGGCGGCACCCAATGCTCCTTTTTTCCCTCGAAGTCTGTGAATAAGAGTGACGGTAATCCTTGTTCCGGTCGATCCAATGGGATGGCCAAGTGCAATTCCCCCGCCCCAGGCATTCAGGCGATCTGCAGGAATTTTCAGTTCGCGTTGGCATGCCAATACCTGTGCAGCAAAGGCTTCATTGAGTTCAACGGCCTCGAGGTCCGTGACTTGTAATCGATGTCTCTCCAAAAGCTTTTTCATGGCGGGAACCGGTCCAAGCCCCATGCGCCGTGGATCGAGCGCGACCATTTCGTAGTCGAGCACTTCTGCTTGAGCATGGTCATAGCGGGTATCGCTCAGATGGACAAATGCTGCACCGTCGGTAATGCCGCTTGAGTTGCCAGCAGTCACGGTACCGCTTTTCGGGTCAAAAACGGGCGGTAATTTTGCGAGCTGCTCCAGAGTCGCATCTTTACGGTAGTGTTCATCCTCACGGAGTGCCAGGAACTTGCCGTCCGCCGGTATCTCAAATGTTTCGGATTTAAAGAAACCTTCTTTCCAGGCTACCGTCGCACGTTTTTGGGATTCCAGAGCATAGGCATCCTGCTCAAGTCTTGAAATATTCAGTTCATGAGCCAAATACTTATCGACCGTCTCGCCCATTACCATATTGGCCATTGGACACATAAACCCATCATGGTACATCCCATCGACGAGCTGCCCGTGACCCATTCGGTATCCCCATCTCGCTTCCAAGAGGAAATAGGGTGTATTGGACATGCTTTCTACGCCGCCAGCCCACACTGAACGGGCTCTGCCCAGTGCAATTTGATCCAGGCCCATAAAGATAGAGCAAAGGCCAGAAGCGCACGCCTGATTAACCGTGAAGGCCGGCGTTGTATCAGTAAAGCCAGCAAATATCGTCGCCTGTCTGGCCGGGTTCGGTCTTGCTCCAGCTTGGCGGGCATGGCCTAACACGACCAAATCTGGTGCGGCTGCACCGGGGGCGCGTGAGACGGCTTCTTTGAGAGCTAAGGTGGCAAGCCGAGGGGCAGAAAATCTTTTTAGAGTGCCGCCAAATTTCCCGATCGGGGAACGCGTGGCCGCGCCCAAATAAATTGGTTTAGGAAAAACAGATTTGACGGAATGACTCATGATTCGCAAACTTAGCACACTAATGAGACAATTAGCAAAATGCATCGGGAGAGTACGATGACTCAAGTTCGTTATCCAGACGGTAATGTGCTTCTTAGAAATCTCAATCGTGATTTTCCGATGATTTCGCACGGCAAAGGGATTTACCTTTACGATACGAATGGCAACCGCTACCTCGATGCAGTCTCTGGAGCACTCGTAGTGAGCGTAGGACATGGCAATCAATATGTGGTCGATCGGATCGCAAGCCAGCTCTCAAGGGTTGCGTATATTAATGGCACCCAATTCACCTCCATGAGCGCAGAAGTGCTCGCGGGCCGGCTTTCAAATCTTGCCGCTCCGCTGGAACTGAACCGTTGTGCGTTTCTCAGCTCGGGGTCGGAAGCGGTGGAAGCTGCCATTAAGTTTGCGAGACAGCTGGCTGTTGAGCGGGGGGAAGTCGAACGGACAAAATTGATCGCTCGAAATCCCAGCTACCATGGGAATACCTTATATGCCCTGTCCGCATCTGGCCGGCCACACTACAAAAAAGCTTTCGGACCGTTACTGAAGGAAGTCTCTACTGTTTCGGCGCCCTACCAATATCGTTTTCCTTCCGACTATCACAAAGAAGGAGCCGATCATTATGCACGCGAGCTTGAAGTGGTCATTAATCGTGAGGGAGGCAAGAATATTTTCGCGTTTATTCTGGAGCCCATTATGGGATCGGCCATGGGAGCGGCTGTGCCGCCTGCCGGTTACTATGAGAAGATTCAAGCGGTCTGTCGTAAGTATGGCATCCTGATGGTTGCCGATGAAGTGCTGGTGGGCTGCGGCCGAACGGGGACTTTCTTTGCCAGCGAGCCACTTGGCCTGAAGCCCGATATGCTGGTTCTAGGAAAGGGAATAAACGGAGGGTATGCTCCGCTGAGCGTTCTCATGGTGAAAGACTCTCACTTGCAGGAAATGAAGAAAGGTACGGGCAACTTTATGCATGCCCAGACTTTCTTACAGGCTCCCTGTATGACGGCCGCGGGGCTTGCAGTTCTTGAATTTATGGAACACCAGCACACGATCGAACATGCGGCCAAAATGGGTGAACTCTTCCACGCAAAGTTACAGGAGCAAATTGCGCCCCTTCCCAACGTGGGCTGTATAAATGGAAAGGGACTTTTGGCAGGCATCGAATTTGTTGACGACAAGAAAATAAAGGCGCCCTATCCCAGGGCAAAAAGAATTGTAGAGGGGTTAGTCGCGAAGGGTTTTGAAAAGGGGCTCACCTTGTGGCCCAATGTCGGTCATGTAGATGGTACCAATGGCGATCTGATCTTGGTCGGCCCTCCTCTGATTATCTCAGCGGTAGAGTTAGACGAGCTCATTGGGAGATTGAAGGAATGCATCTTGGAAACGTTTCAAGGCAGCGCATGAACTTCCTCCTGTGAGAGTATCGTCCATCTTCTCCTAAGGTCGTTGTTGAGCAAAATGGCCCTCACCACTCCCGGCTCAAAATGCAAGCGAGTAACCATTTCACTTTCGGACAAACGGGGGATGCCAAGAGGGATCTTTCCTTTAACACGCCTTAAGAAATTCCATTTTGCTTCGGCGGTGGCGCATTCAGAAAAAACTGCGCTTGCTTGATCCACCAAATCGGAACCGACCTCTTGCAATAGCTTAGGTGTTAGATCGCGCAGCTTTGACCCGGGAGCTCCCCCATGCTTTACGATGACGGTTTCAATCGCCTCCTCTCCCGCTAGACTCCCCGTTAGAATACGCAGTGCCGCGTTCTGGAACTCATGTGTATAGGAGATCGGCGGTACAGGCGTTAGAGTCCTCGCAAAGAAAAAGGCTCGTGCAATCGCTCCCACGAGTTCCAAATCAAAATCGTAGTCAGCGTTCCAATTCCAAGCTGTGATCCAAATTTCACGAAAAGGTGTGATTCTAATGACGTGCGGTATGTCCTTGGGCATCGCGGTGGGTGCCTTCAAGACAATGATCCATCCGCGAGCCTGCAGCCATTGCCAGCGATGAACACTATCGCGATCTTTACCCACATCAGTAGATAGCGCGCTTAGGGTATCCCCATTAAAGAACCGAGAATCAGTGGCTGCTCGGCTACGTGTCTGGAGCGTGTTGGCGCAACGGCTTACAAAAGTTATCTGCGAGCTTGAGCTTGGCGAGTTCGGATCTTTGAGGTCCGCCAAAGCAAAGAAAGGCACAAAAATCAAAAGAATAACAGAAGCATGGAGACGCATTTTGCGATGAATACCATAGGCGATGGTTGTTTGACTAGGGGTATCATTGGGCTGGATTTGCTTGGAAGCTGTTGGGAACTCACTGAAGAATAGTCACGTTGATCGTCGGTTCGACGGAGAACGCTGCCCAGGTTTCAAAAC
>JACQOU010000396.1 GCA_016207775.1 Deltaproteobacteria bacterium | reverse complement strand
GTTTAGGAACCTGCCTGTTTGGGGAAAGATCGTATCAATAAGTTTTTCGTTGAGGATCGGAAGCCCACAATGCAAATAATTCGACACAAGCGGCTCGGTCACCCGCCATCTCTACCGACAGGCGACTGCCACCCAAACTCACCATATCTTTCGCAGACAGACGAAGTTCGTTGAAACCACTTGCCGCTGCATCCGAGATGGTCGCTCCGTAGACTACCCGATCGAAACGAGCCCAATGGATAGCCGCTAAACACATCGGGCATGGTTCGCATGTCGTATACATGGTGGCCCCGGAGAAATCGATTGTACGCAAAATCTTTGAAGCCAGTCGAATTGCATTGATTTCAGCGTGAGCGGTTGGGTCAAGCTGTTGCCAGACGGTATTGTGAGCCGTGCAAATAAGCTCTCCACGCAAAACCACCGCTGCTCCAAACGGAGACTGGCCTTGAGCAATACCCTGTTTTGCCGCCTCCATCGCCAATTGCATAAAATAAACATCATTCATTCCGGCGAGCCTACCATGGCCACACTGCAAAATGTAGCGTGGCGCATCAACTAGGTATTTATTTTCAGGGGTGAGACAGTTCCTTGGGAATACCCTTTCAAAAAAAATTAGTATAGGCTCTGTAATTATGAAAACAGATAAAACTGAAATACTTTCAGATTGTCTAACACCGGTTGAAATCAAGAACAAAGACTTTAAGAAATCCGTCTGGGGTTATTCTCCACACGAGGTTATTCCGTTTCTGGATTCAGTCGCTAAAACATGGGAACGCGTTCAAAAACATGAAAAAGTTCTCCTTGAAGAAATTCGAATTCTTAATGCGGAACTGACTGGCTGGAAGAACCGTGAAGCACAAATTGGGGAAATTGAAGCCAAAGCGAGGGGGGATGCTGAAAAAACTCGGCAAGAGGGTCAAAAGGAAGCCGAAAAAATCATCTTTCAGGCAAGAGAGCAGGCCAGGCAACTGAGAGAAAAAGTGGAGGCCTGGTTGGAACAAATCTTTGCTGCGGTCGACAATACAGAAAAAATGCGGCAAGCCTTTTTGGGTTCACTAAAGGGCACGCTCGACCAGCACTATGCTTTATTGAATACTGAAAACGATGGAACCTCGCTCACTTTGCGCCTCACCGAGTTGTTGCAAGAAGCGAAGGCCCAACCAACACCGCCGGTTAATCAGTAGTTTAACAGCTTTTGCAGATCTTGCGGAAAAGGCGCTCTTGTCTGAACCCTGCCAACTTACGTCATGTGCATACGCAGGCGCTCATCCTACAGGCGTCATTGAACAATTTAATACTTTACACTGAACAATTTATATTTTACGATTGAACAAAATCATGAAGGAGCATTAACTATCGATTATTTCTGGAAAAAGCATGACTGGGCACAATCAGATCCCCATCTGAGTCAACTTAAAAAAATGCCTTTCAACAGAAAATTTCCTTTTGTGCCTGCGGAAAAAGGATTTTATATAATTCGAGGACCCAGACAAGTAGGCAAAACCTGCTGGCTCAAAACCATCCTGGCGCACTACGCTTCCACTGAAGAGTGCTTCTATTTGAGCTGTGAAGAAATCCAAGACTACCGTGAATTGGGAATACTATTAAGATCGATACGCACCTGTGCGGTCATCCTACTTGACGAGGTAAATTTTGTTGAGGGATGGGACCGTGCTGTTAAGCATTTTATTGATAGTGGCTACGCGGGCATTTTGTGTGTCACTGGCTCTCACGCCTATGATTTGGAGAAGGGTGCCGATCTTATGCCGGGTAGGTTCGGTGGCGGAGGTGAGTTCTATCTTCTCCCCATGGTTTTTGAAGAATTCTGTGAAATGCGTGAACAAGCACGGTGGCACACTCGAAACAAATTTCAGGAGCTTGTTTCATATCTGCAAACAGGTGGCTTTCCGACTGCTGTTGCTTCAGCGGGAGAACGAGGTGTTCCTTCCTCAAAAACAAAACAAACTTATCTGCGGTGGTTAAAAGGAGACGCTAAGAAACTAGGGAAAGATCCTGAAAAGCTTTCGGAGATCTTGATACAAATCTATCGGGGCATGCAAAATCCAATGAGCTACCAGACCCTTGCAAAAAAAACGTCTATCGGGTCCCCTAATACCGTGATTGATTACATAAGATTGCTTGAGTCAAGCTTTGCATTACGGACATTGTACCAAGTAGATCTCGACTCAGGATCCAACAAGTTTAGGAGTGATAAAAAGTTTTATTTTACTGACCCTCTAATTTATTGGATTGCCTTCGATCTGGCGAACAAAAGAGAAAAAGACAAAAATCTGGAACCTGTTGCAGAGATGGTGGCAAACGAGCATCTTGCGCGAAAATTCTCCCGGTTTGGATATTTCAGGAATAAACAAGGAGAAATTGATTTTATCTCGGCAAAACATTGGTGCCTTGAAATAAAATGGTCATTGGCAGCCACCAATCTATCCAAGTCTTTTGTTCAAGCTATCATTCCCCAAAAAATTGTCTGGACACAACAAAATTTCTTGGAGGAATGGCCTATGGGATAGAAAACTTGCAGCCTCAAATAGCCTCATGATTGATCCACTTTTCGACGACAGCAGGCTTGTGTTTCACAAAAGACAGTAAAAGTTGTTCAATATTATCCTCCACAATAACTTTTTCCCGATGTTCACTTCGTAGAAACCCCTCTTCTTTCATTCTGTCGAGTTGAGCCACCAGCGGATCAAAGTACCCTCTCAGGTTAAGAAACCCGCAAGGTTTGATATGCAATCCCAATTGCGACCAAGTGAGGATTTCAAAGGCTTCATCCAAAGTACCCAGGCCTCCGGGGCAAAAAATAAAAACATCGGATAGGTCGTACATGAGCTGCTTGCGCTCATGCATCGTTTCCACCACATGGCATTTAGACAAACCCGTGTGCTCAATTTCTTTTCTTTTCAAAGATCGGGGTATTACACCCGTCACGCGTCCCCCAGCTGCAAGAGCGGCATCTGCAACTTGTCCCATAAGTCCCACGACTGCTCCGCCGTAAACAATAGCCAGTTTCTGGTCAGCAAGACATTTGCCGATCTTGACTGCTTCACGAACATAGAAAGGATCGCTTCCTTTGCTCGAGCCACAGAATACAGCTACGGATTTAAACGGGAATGCGTTCACTGCAGGTGTATATACCAGAGAGAGGCGCAGTAAAAAAACTAATTTGTAGGATTCAAAAAGAGGCACATCCTGGGAACTCCGTCAAAAAAGTGCGAAGTTAAGAACAGGGCATAAAGCGTGTTCCCACTCGCCAACCTTCCTGCAGGACGGTAGCAAAAGTTAACGCCTTTTTGTGAATGCATCCCTAAAACTCTTTACAGAAAAATCAC
>JACQOU010000381.1 GCA_016207775.1 Deltaproteobacteria bacterium | reverse complement strand
TCATTATAGAATACCCCCAGTAGACTATCAATCTTTTTTAATGCTTACCTTGAAACGCGAGTTTGGTACCGACTTGCCTCATTGAAAAAGTAACTAAAGACCATTGGAATACACACACCGGCTGAGTTTCGGTGTGGTGAGCTGTCACAAAATCCTGGGCTTGGCCGTATTATCTTATGAAATAAGAAAGGAAGCAGAAGCCCCAATTCCGTGGAGCCTAATGGAAACAAAACATTTTCGTTAAGCTCCATGGGTTCGGGCTCATTAACTGTTATCAATGATAGTAGGTGAATCCAGCAGATAGGGTTATTTGTGGCGTCGAATTGCTAAAACCTTTTGAGAATGTGGTTGAAAGAATGAGACTGTCTGCCACTTTCAGATTTGCTCCCAACGATAGCTGACTTTGTCCGGCAAGGCCCTCCAAAATAGGCGTAGAGCCCTGGTAGTAAAGCAGTAATGCTAAAGCCCCATCGGCCAGAGACAAAGGCCCTCCTCCAAATCCAAACGCAAAAGGATTTCGGTACCCAGGGTCTCCGATTGCAAGATAACCAAAATCAGATATAAGCAAGATGGAATCAAAAAGTATCTTTTTGAATCCGAGTCCGCCGCCCAAATCAAATTTGCCCGTTCCGAAGCCGTTCGTAGCAGTTGGAATTTTGGTCTGAAGGTTAAGCCATATCGCAGGCCAAATTGAGTGCTCTGTAATGAGTCTGTAGCTAGCCGCGATGTTGAGATCTCCCACCGCAAGTCTTGCGCCGGACATGCCAGAGCCGCCCCCCATGTGATCGGATGTTTGACCTTCCATCATGGGAGAGCCCGAGGGCACCGTCATCGATCCCACTCTTGCCATCTTATTTTCGTTTTGAAGAAGAAGGGGAAGGTATCCGCCTACCGCCCAATTTTCTTCTTCGAAGCGTGCTCCAGGACTAAAGGAGAGGCTAGCTGTATCTCCGAAAGCCGGAGCAAGCCTGCGGTACTCTACGGTACCGCTAAAGCCCATTTGGCCCGCAATAGAGAGCGAAGAAAAAAGAGGCGTTAGTAAAAAAAATAGTGCCCAGCGTGCCTTACGCATTAAGGCTACTCGTGGTGAGATTTTTGTAATTTTTCCATCTCTTCCTTCATTCCGGAAAGCTCGCTCATCATGGTTTTCATCTTGGCCCGCATGGTTTCCATGGATGCTTTCATTTCTGGATTAGACATCATTTTTTGATCGCTCATCATGTTTTGCATTTGGCCATTCATTTTTTGCATGTCCTTGTCCATCTTTTGCATCGTCCCCATCATTGTACCCATATTATTGTGCATCATGTGTTGTGCATGCTCTGCGCCGCTCATCTGCGCTGCCTGAATGCCTGCTGCCGGATGGTCCATTCCGCCGTGTGCCCACACTCTTGTAGAAAGAACGAACAATGAGACAATGATTGGTTTGGCTATTTGAAGCATTGGATTACTCCCGAAGTTGAAGTTGTTAAAGGTTAATGATGAACTATTTTTCTTTTTGGTTCAATAGTGTTTAATTTTATAAAGCAAGGGTTATCTACTTTTCATCACTCTTGTTTACCAGACTACGCAGCCACTCCTGATGACGAGGCATTTGTCACTGTTGTCTACGGTCCCGAAGGGGAAGTAGAGAAAGAAGCGATAAGGCATGGCTATAATTTCTTACCCGATAGGCGGGATCGTAGCCAAAAAATGGTACTGTTTGCCTTTAGAAACATACTTCCGACAGATTGGTTCACCCAGAATCATTTAAATAAAGACGTTTATAACCCGATTGGAATCATCTGCTCATGAGTATCTTTTTTCAGGAAAGAAACGATAGGGCGAGACAGGATGTCCACTTCCTATAAAGATGCACGGCTCAATTCGTGTGAAACGAAGGGGCGGATGTCTGAGCAGAAATGGAACATTTATTATTTTACAGGCCCTAAGAAAGAAAAATAATGCAGATATAGGGTAGGGGGTCTATACTAAAATAAAATTACGGTTTATCCTATCAAAACATGACCGTGGAAACCGCCCAAAACTTATTGGTTGAGTCGGAGTCTCCAATGCCGCACGTTGAGGCAAACGAAACTTATGAGAAGTTGCTCTCACGTGTTCGCGCCGCTTTCCCCACTCCCGTTGTTGATACGATAAGCGAGGGACGTCTCATCCAATTTGCGGTACAGGCGTTGAATAGGCTTTCGCATTTCAAGAACGGACATCCCCATCTGGGCTCTCTATTGCCACTGGAATATTCCAGTGCCTGCACGGCCAGGTTTCCGGAGAGGATGTCTTGCTCTGAAGCGGTCACAGACAGCATGGCCGATTATTTCCAGGGGCATGTTATTTGGGGGCATCCACATACTCAACAACAAGTGATTCCACCTCCGACGATTGTTTCGATCCTGGGCCAGATGTGTGGCGCGATCTGCAACCCAAATCTGCTCTGGGATGCTTACAGCCACCGCGTGGCTCAAGCAGAGGTGGAGTTGGCAGGCATGTGCGCAGCGCTAGTAGGCTATGACGGTGCCCTGGCGGGGGGAACCTCCACTTTTGGTGGGACTGGTACCGAGCTGTACGGAGTAAAAATCGGTATCGAGAAAGCACAACCGGACGCGTTTAAGAAAGGAGTCAGGACCGACTTAAAGGTGATCGCTTCCGACGTTAGTCACTATTGTCGGTCCAATGTTGTTGGTTGGCTTGGGCTTGGAACCGACTGCCTGGTAACGGTTGGAAGCGAGAGTGACAACTCCATAAATCTTGCCGATCTCGAAGCTACTCTTCGTTCCATCATCAGAAAGGATGAACGCATCGCATGCATCATCGTTACAATGGGAACCACTGATGCTTTTGGATTAGACAATGTGGAGGGAGTTATTCGGCTTCGAGAGCGCTTGGTTGAAGAATTTGCCCTTCCCTATCGGCCTCATGTCCACGCAGATGCCGTCATCGGATGGCCGTGGGCCGTCTTTAACGACTACGATTTTTTAGCCAACCCTTTGGGGTTTGGGTCGAGGACATTGCGCTCCCTGAGTGAAGCATGCAAAGTTTTTCGTGGCTTATGTTTGGCGGATTCGATCGGCATTGACTTTCATAAGACGGGTTATACGCCGATCGCATCGAGTTTGTTTCTGTGTAAGAACCGCGCTGATCTTAGCCTGATAAGCCGTGACCCAGCGCTGATGCCCTATCTATTTCAGTTTGGCACTCACCGACCAGCTACCTATACGCTCGAAACGTCGCGTTCAGGTGGCCCAGTCCTGGCAGCTCTAGCGAACCTTAAGCTATTGGGAAAGGAAGGCTATAGAGTGATTCTAGGTCACATCGTGACCATGGCGGAAGTGCTCCGTGAGAGGCTAGAAAGCACAACCCATGCTTGCGTTGTCAATAGCAGCAACCACGGCATGGTCACCTTATTTCGGCTTTATCCCCGTGGTGTGAACGCAAAACAAGCTTATTCGGAAGAAACAAGCGGTCCGGAAAATACGGAGCAACTCGAAGCACATAATGCTTATAATCGGCGTATATTCGAAATCTTGCGGCGACAGCTCCAGCAAGGCAATGGGATGAACTTAGGCATGACAGATCAATATCGTAGGCTTTCTTGGGATAAGCCGATTGTGGCACTCAAATCATTTATCATGTCTCCGTTCGCCGACGAATCGGCCATTGATTTCCTGCTCGCTTGCCTGGATCGTGCGCAAGCAGAAGCTTAGAAATCCGACTTATCTCAACAATTTCAATACGGATATAGGAATACTTAACCCCAAAACCGAGCGTACAAAAGTTTGACAGCAGGGGGTATTTGCTGACGACGATTTGGCAATTTTGACGTTCGAGCCCATTCAAAACGAAAGGGGTAGTGGTTGAAATGCCATGTATTCTTCAAGAGGGTATCTTGTATCCGAGTTGTGCGCAGTCCAATCTGTATTCTCCCCAAACAAACGAGCGAATTTAGCAACCAATATTCAGCCTTGAGATATTAGGCATCATGATTGCATCTTCTTAACTGTGGGGGGATAAAACAATGAAACAGATCGGGTTATTCCTAAGCGTAATGTTTATTGTGTCCTGTGGCCAGTGTACGGACTCTAGCAATCCATCTTGTGCAAACTATGCCTCTCGGCCATTACCTTCAACCACTGTGCCCTACTCCACGCCTTATCAATATCCGCAAAATGCGCCTTATCAATATTCGCAAAATGCATACGGCTCCTGCCAGACATTATGTGCGAATGGAAGCATACCCAACATTTCGGGGTATTGCTCAGATGGACGCATTCCGACAACTGTATGTAATGGTACGGGCACTAATACCAACTCTTGCACCTATAATTCGTACTACGGCAAATATTATTGCTATTCGCGGACTGGCTCAGGTCCTTATGCATGCACCTGGAACGGATACAGCAACGTGTGCCCGTATTCTTGAGTGAGCGGGTAGGGAGAAAAAATGATTCGAATAATCGCTATCACACTTCTTTGTACGGTTGCCATTTCAAGTTATGCTGGTGACTGCTGAGGGGGGTCACCTGGCGGCTCGGGGGGCGGCCATCAACACGGGCAGATGCAGGGTTCTTCCGATATGGGCCATGCTGATCATGTCGGCCACGGCAGCCATGACAGCTCGGGTGGATACTCGCGCTCGATCAGGGTTCCGACCACAAATGCCTCCCTCGATCAGGTTTTAGCTACTCTAAATAAAATTGGCGCTCCCGATAATAAGGCTCCGGACATGTATGACCAATATTTAGACTTGCTACGGACAATGCCTGCTGCGGCAGATATACGGACGAGTAACAAGGATTTAAATACACTGGCCGATGCCCACAAAAAGTCTATTGACGATCTGATGAACAAAGATAACCAGCCCACTACCGATCTGATGCATTCGGTCCTAGAGGGTGCGGTCTTAAGTAAACGGCTGGATGAGCTTGAGAAAATTTTTGATCTCAAAGGCCCGTCGCTGGGCTTCAAAGATAGAAGCGAACTGCGTAATTTTCTCGATACCATTAAGGAAGGGAATGCTGAAAAGATATTCAATCAACTTCGTAATTCGTGGAGTAATGACCCCATACAAGATATTACGGATGCTTTAAAAGACCCCTTGTATTCAAGCGATCGAAAACTGCTTGAGCAGGTGCTTGGGCAATACGAGCGGATTTCAAGTACACCTGCCTGGCAAAAGGAAATGGAAAACCGCCAAAAATTTCATGACACCTTGGATAAAGTGCAAAAAGGCGAGCTACCAGCAGGTGCACTGGATGGTTGGAAAAGCGACATGGCTGATTACGTCTTGCGCACAAAAGTGGCCGCGAACCATGGTAAGGAAAATGCGAAGGATGTGTTAGAAAAGCTTCAGCAAGCCTTTGGGTTTAAAGATGAAAAGGCGCTTCTCAATGGAGCCACTGAGGCCAAAAAGAATAACGTCAAAGACTGGCCGCCAATGCATCAGACTAAACAAGGTCAAAACCAGAGCAACACTCCGCCTGCCCCAGCTGACTCACATCAACATTAATCTTTATCTCCAAGACAAAATGCAGAGAAAACCCTCGAATAGGAGCCCAATATTTTTCTTGCGGTTTCTACGATACCCACCGTACAGTACACGCAACTGGGAAAAGGGGGACGCATGAAACAAGTATTTGTCTTGGTTTTGTTTGGGGGACTAGTCGTTTCAACTGGCCTTGTTAAAGCTGACAACTTATCAATGAGTGAAAACCCGGCGATTAGCGCCGATACGAGTGAAACGGATATCCCCTTTGAGGAATGCGACCGCGAAGCCGAACCCGATCCTGCATACTGTGTTGCTAGCCCCTACGGCGGATGCAAGCATGGGGGACATTCCGGTGCCACAAAAAGCGAGGCTTTGCAACGCTGCAGGCTTTTTCATCCAGTACCGTGCTATGTTAGGTGTTACTAACCTAAACGCGCCAATATTTTTGGGTGAAAAACATTGCACTCCCGCGATAATGGCCCATCTCAAGGCGTACTCGCGAATTTCGTAAGCTCACCGTACGGTAAAGTACGACTCGCTTACGAAACGCTCCGCTCGCCTTGATCTGGGCCATTCTCACGGGTTTTCCCTCCAAAAATATTGGCGCGTTTAGGCTAAGAGCTTAGCAAAAAGGAATGACCTCTAGTCAAAAGACTTTGTGGGAAACTCATTTTAATCAAAAAGGCGGCAGTTTGCTTAGACTTTCCTTTTTCCTACTGGCGTTTTCAATGTTTGCGCTTGGAAACCGGTGCGAATGGAATCCGGTTCTTCACTACGCTCAATGTTGCCGTGCTAATCAGCAGGCCGTGTGGAACGATGTCATTCATCAAATTGACTGCCCCATGTCTGAGTCGGGAGACAGCTGTGCCTGGGACGCTGTTATCCATGCAACTCGATGTTGCGAAACTTCGCACCATGCAGTTTGGAATCCTGTACGCCATACAATTGAATGTTTCGCTCCGGCTTTAGGAAATGCTGCTGGATGACCGGCCTCAACGTATTCTTTTAGTATCCAGGTGATCTTTTGAACGACTTTCAAATCCATCAACACTGCAACTTCTTGGCTACACAGCTATCTAATGATTCCGTCGTCGCTAATTTGCGGCACTTCAATTGCATATCTTAAGGTTGGACCCTAAGGATAAATTTCTGCTTCCCCTAAAATAATAAAGGAGCATCCAATGAAAAGCTCATTTGCAATTTATGCGATTTTTGCAGCTCTCTGTCTAGATACTCGTTTCGCCCCTGCGGATTCGTCCGCAATAATTAGCCTTCATGTGCAACATGATATGCAAGGCCGACAAATGCATAGGGCCGCCAGCGCAATCGCCACATCTCGCTCCGTTTACCAAGGGCCCACACGCCATAGTACACGCGGGCTTTCGCTTGGCTTCGGTAGCTATGGATATTCCGGCTGGGGCACGTATGGAGGGTATGGTAGCTATGCGGGAACCTATGGTTATAGTAGCTACGGTTACCCTAGCCTGTACTCGTACGGCGGCTATTCGTCGTCCTGTGGGTACTATGGCACATGCGGAAATTACTATTACCCAAGTTATGGAAGTGGGTACTATGGCTCTGGTTATGGCTCTGGTTATGGCTCTGGCTATGGTTATCCCAGCCTGTATTCGTACAGCAGCTCTTCATCGTATTGTGGTTACTATGGCTCCTGTGGGAGCTACTCTTCCCCGTATTTCGGTGGTTTGAACTATGGCTATGGCAGTGGCGGGTATTGGCCCTCCACTTATGGCTCGTCGGGATACTCGCCGTATTATTCGTCTTCGCCCTGGAATTATGGAGGGTGGTGATATTTGCCCCAGGGGCTCAGAGTTTAATCGTCGACTGGAGGATAAGTATGAATAAAGTAAAACCGTACCTTTCACAAAGTTGGAAGCTGAGTGTTCTCTTTTCCTTGGTACTGTTTTTTGCGTCTTGCGGAAGGCAATGTCCGTCGGGCAGCTACGATGGCGGAAATGGATGCGTCGTATACACCGCGAGGACCTATTCCGTATATAGAGTCGCCTGAAGCTGCCCTACGTGATCCCTTCCATAATTTTTATTATGCAAGGCTTAATAGTGCCTGAC
>JACQOU010000380.1 GCA_016207775.1 Deltaproteobacteria bacterium | reverse complement strand
GCTTCTGCCAAGCTGTCTCCACTGAAGAGTCGAATATTGAGTTCGTTCCCTTGTTCCAGATGTTCGCACATGGGTACATTAGCCCGTCGGCGTCGATATACGTGGTTAGGACCGGCCTGAGACATTTTTGAACAACTCGTTTGGCCTGGCTATCCACATGGTTGCTCGGGTATATCCCATACCGGGCCAAAGGAAACTTTTCCACATACCGGATTGCCTCGTACGTATTTGCAATAGGATACCCTTCTTTCTTGTAGCTTCGGATAGTTTGCAAAAACGTTCGCATTTCAGGATCGGATAGCCGAACACTCGGATCTTCGGTGTGAATCGTTGCTTGTGTGAAATTGATAGTGACCCCAACTCGCTTTGCCAACTCACAGAGCTGGCCGATGGATGGCACGGTTTCCCTTGTCATAACGGCGTGGATTCTGCAATGAATGCCTGCCGCCTTTGCCGCCTGGATCGCTTCCAGAACTTTCCGATAGCTGCCCTTGCCTCGTACCTTATCGTTTTGTTCCTCATTCCCATCCAAACTGAAGCACAGACTATCCACATCCCGAAGCTCCACCTGTTTTTTATCGACGAAATAACCATTGGTAATGAGTTCAACAATGGTACGTTTCGATTTACAGTATTCAATCAGCTTGCCGATGTCCGCCCGAAGCAACGGCTCCCCGCCGAGCAGAACAAAAATGCGTGTACCCAGTGCATATAGTTTATCGATGATCGCTGCCCACTGCTCAAAGGCCATGTCAGGAATTTTTCTTTGGGTCACCTGGGGATAACAATAAACACACGACAGATTACATCGGTTAGTAACCAAAAGGTGCGCTATTAATGGAAACGGACGCTTGTCTAGCTTATATTTTAGAAGCTTGAACGCAATTTCGCTATCAATACTCAGCCTGCGAAACCGTGCTTGCATGCCCATCATTCTTCTCCTTGGTCACTTTGTACTGAACCGATACCGAGTGACTTGGACATTGAACAGAAAACTCGCTGTCGCTGTCTTTAAGCAATAGTGGGTAAAAACTGTACGCACTGGCTGGACAAATCTCAGCTTTATCTCCCAGATTAAAGAAAAAGACGTCGTCTACTTTATGGTTCCAGGGACACTCAAGCTCCGCTCCTGTCACTTTCACTTTTACTTGATATTGTTTTAAGTCATTAGCAATCCCCAGCGCTAAGGCCACTCGTCTTAAAAGATTCAAGAATCGAACCCATCGCTTAGGGTGGGGAACCAGATTGATTTCCATCCGAATGCAGGGACTTTTACTTGGGCAGCACACCACGGTTTGCTGGCGCAACCGATTGCCGAAATACAATAGCGAAAGACAAAACGGATAAACAGAATGGAATGCATGGATACAGATTCCGTCAGGCGTCAGTTCTTTCAAGAGGTAGGGTATTGTGGCCTTGTGATGTTGAATCGACAGCCTGGGGTGTTTTTGACTGTGGTAGGCGCATTTCAAGCACCCATCGCACGCCATAACGTGGATTTCATCGAATGAATCTTTATACAGACATCTGCTTGGTTGCGTCGGCATGGTGGGCACCCGAGTTGCTCTTAGCTCGCATTTCCCCTGCGAGAGCTGAGGTTCTCTTAAAGACCCTGCGTGCAACCCAGTCTCGAGGCAATAATGATAAAACCCTAACCATGAGCCAATTAGAAAACCCAGCAATGCGGTTCGACTGGTTATCCGCCAGGGCTCGCAGAGCAAGCAAGGCAACTTCGGAAGGTTCGTGCGGTGGAATGCGATGTTCGCTCACCGCCCCGTGTGTAGCCCTCGCTAACCATTGCGTGCGCGTTCCTGCTGGATGAAAGCAAACCGCCCGAATCCCATACGGCCTGACTTCTTCCCTGAGAGATTCAGTAAAAGCCTTCACAAAAGCCTTGGTAGCTCCGTAAACACCTAAACCGGGGCAAGGAACAAAACTGGCAATGGAGGCGATATTCAGTATCCCACCCGAACCTTGTTCGATCATTTGGGGTACGAAGAGCTTACTCAATAGAACCACAGCGCACATATTTGTATGCATCATTTCCAGAAGCGCTTCGTTGTCTTGCTGCCAGCACTCACCATAAAGCCCCACTCCCGCATTGTTGATCACAATCGATGGCTGCCAATTTTTTCCCAGACGCTCTTTCAACAACACAGCCGCTCCCCTATTGGAAAGGTCTGCTATCTCAATAAGGTAAGGTACCTTCCTTAAATCCAACTCCTTCTGTAACGGAACAAAGGCTGCTGCATTTCGACCTACCAGCACCAGCTTGATTCCGTTTACAGTCGAAAGGCATTTTGAAAGCTCAAGTCCTATGCCGGAATTTGCCCCCGTTATCAGAACAGTTTTCCCTTCGTAAAATGCGGAATCAGTCGGAGATAAGTGACCGTTAGACATTGAAATTATCTTTAATGTAGCAAGCCCTCCCAGCTCACGCAAGGCTGGTAGCACAACCCACTTTCTCCTGGTAGCTTTTGAAAAAGTAAATTATCAAAAGGTGACTGGCTCTTATCTCATCGCTATGCTACATGAAACAGTTTATGCATAAAAATCAAAACATACGGAACATTGCAATCATTGCTCATGTGGATCATGGCAAAACCACCTTGGTGGACGGTCTATTGTGGCAAAGTGGCCTTTTTCGTGACAATCAGATTATCGCTGAAAGGGCCATGGATAATATCGATATCGAACGTGAGCGGGGGATTACTCTCGTAGCCAAGAACGCCTCCATTCATTATAAAGGCGTTCGCATCAACATTGTGGATACGCCCGGACACGCTGATT
>JACQOU010000379.1 GCA_016207775.1 Deltaproteobacteria bacterium | reverse complement strand
TCGCCCCCCCGCCAACCCATTATCATTCCACCAGACCGCATCGAAACGGGAACCTGGATTGCTGCCTCTATTGCTTCTAATAGCCCGCTAGCTATTAAAGATTGCGATGCCTCCGGTTTGGATTCAGTCATCAAGGCCTATCAGCAAATGGGTGCGACAATTCAAATCCATAACCAAGGAAAAGAAATATCAGTACAGCCTGCAAGCAAGTATTATCCACTCGAGCTAGATACGGCTCCTTATCCCGGATTTCCCACAGACATGCAGGCTCAAATAATGGCTAATCTTTGCTACGCAACCGGCAGAAGCAGGGTGCGTGAAAATATCTTTGAGAACCGTTTCATGCACGTCGCAGAGTTGCAGCGGATGGGAGCCAAGATAAGCGTCAGGGGCAATCAGGCCACTATCAAAGGTCCCTGCGCTCTACAAGGCGCACCCATTATGGCAACGGACATCAGAGCGAGCGTTTCTTTAGTCGTTGCCGCGCTTTCGGCAAAAGGGGTTACGAAAATCAGCCGGATCTACCACTTAGACCGCGGCTATCAAAGGCTGGACCAAAAGCTGCTCAATTTAGGCGTCAATATTCGGCGGGTTACCGAGTAGCCGCCTGGGTAACACCCAAGCCAAACGCCGGCGAGGAGCAGTACGAATGAACTCAATGCTTCGTTGAATGCTAGTTCTTCTTCTTTGGGATTCGTTTTCTCAGTCTTGACTCCTGGTAGCCGGAAATGGCTTGCAACGAAGTAAGCCATATTCTGCCTTCTTTATGAGCTTCTATCCTGCCATACCGAGCAAGCAGGTTCAGATATTTCTCGGAGTACGGGGTTTGCTGGGCTATGGTAGATAAAGGTAGGAATCGGCCCTTTGTTTTTGCTGGCAACAAAACCTTCAGATAGATGTTCATAGATCGCTCTACGGCTTGCGCAACAAACCGGACCAGTGGGGCTGCATCGCCGCTATCGGCCTTTTCCAGGACATGGTAGTATTTTTTTCTGTCATTTTTTAATATGACAACTAAAGGGTATCCTTCTCGAAGCAGAATCAGATTCATGAAAAGTCGGGCAGTTCTGCCATTACCGTCGAAAAACGGGTGGATGTGAACCAGTCTGTGGTGGGCAACGGCTGCAAGCTCAACAGGATGCATAGATTCCAGATTTTTTCTGAGCCACAAAACAAGCTTGTGCATTAGCTCTGGAATGTCCTGGGCATCGGAAGCTGTATGTTTGGATCCGGTAATAAAAACATTTCCAGAACGATATGAACCGGCCACTTTTGGATCAGACTCAGATACAACAAGTTGTTGGAGCGACCTGATCAGGTTCTCGCTTACTGTATGTTTCTTATCACGCTCAATCAGCTCATAAAGAAAATGAATCGCTTCATAATGATCTGTTGCTTCCAAGTGGTCTTTTAGGGGTTTTCCTTTAACAGTAATCCCTTCGCTGATGACCAGATACGTTTCCTTAAGAGTCAGCTTATTTCCCTCAATCGCGTTAGAATTATAAGTAAGCTCAATCGCGAATTGTTCTTTGAGCTTGGTTACCGCTACTGGAGGCAGGGGACGGAGCTTCCGGATTGCGGCAAATTTTTCATCCAAGCGTTTCTGAAGAAATTTTTCAATCACTCGGTGTCTCTCATTAATATGGTATACATACAAAATGCACTCTATCCCATATTAAGCATAATTACAATCGATATCATCTAGTGGATAGTCGTTTCAAAGGGGACCCGGAGGGCCGCCAGCTCCGACATCCTCCTTCCCCCGCAACTTGGACAGAATCCTCTGCCCTTGCAACTGAAGGACAAAAGTGTTTCGTGACGACACTCGGTACATTGGAGACGCAAAAATCCGCGCGCCAAGATGCCGCACCCAAGGTACTCATAAAACTCCCGCTTCACATATTCGGGAAGCCCTCTGGAATTTGGAGACGATTGAGGGTTCCATTGCATGGATAGCGGATGATGAAGTGCTAGAAATCACGCCAAACTGCATCCGTATTCGTAAAAGAGTCCTCAACCAGAACGCCCGCTCAATAATCCGCACTCCGAGAAAGGAAACTGAGTAAGTAAATTTTGTCGCGTTTCACGCGACAAACGCCGGGAGTGGGCAGGAGGTTGGCTGCAGCTAAGTTATTAATAAAATAAGAAAAAATCTAATACTGTGGTTACTTTCAATGGAAAAACGTTGATTCTCCCCTAGACAACCACTATAAAATCCCATGCTATGCGATCGAAATCCTCGGTACTGTGTCTATGGATATGGATTTGTTCTCTTACACTTATGCCAACATCCATACACGCTTCAAAAGATACAAAGAAAAATCAGCAAAAGACCAGCGAGTGTAAGTCGCAACTTCTTTCCAGAGGAAATTTCATTATCGCAGGTCTAGGCTTGGCCGGGGCGGCAACGTTCACCTGGTATAACTGGCCGGAACCTGAGCAAGACCCGATAAAACTTCCTGAATTGAAACCCCTGCCGGAAATTCCAGATTTTAATAAGATCCCTTTTCTACCTGGAACTCGTTTCCGACCGGAAATCACTTTAGCCGGCCAGGACCACTTATGCCCGGAATGCCGGGAGCTCTATGATCAAAAGAAGCTCTCGGCCCAAAGAGGTGATTTTGTATTCGGAGTGGAGGAACAATATTTTGATGGCAATCCCAATGCGGTAGCCGGGGTCGATGCTCCTTATGCAAAAGGTTTGGTAAGTCTCTTTGTGGCTTGGCTCCACCTTACTAGAAACCGTACGCCGACCGAGGAAGAGTTGCTCGGAGTTACCTTAGATATTTTTACCCAGTTATATGAAAACCCAGCTATGAAGATGGCTTGGGCCAAAGCCAAACGGCCCGTTGGAAAAGGGCGCATCTCAAGACTCATCGATGAGTACATCTTTGTTTCTGACGAAAAGGAAGCAGACGATTTTATATTCAAACAGGTCAAACCCTTGCTACAGAAAGATGGGTCCGACGTCCTTTTGATCACACTTGCCCTTTTTGCGTCTTACATAAGTCTTGCAGAAGAGCAGCAAGCGAAGTTTATGGCTCCAGACATGTCTGTGGCCAAAGAAGTGCATAGCATCATAACTGGAAAAAGACGCCCCAATAAGGAAGCTTTTCCCAAATTTCTGGAAATTTACAATAACCAATGGCGAAACACACTCATTGCCCGCAATACGCTCCACCTTTACTCACGCGCGTCCCTATCAGGAAAAGACATAGTCATTGAAGTGGGGCTGAACCACATCCCGGGACTTTATAGACTCTTAAAGGAACACATCGACAAAGCAGGCGTGGAGGGGGTTGCTCTTAAGATCGATTCTCGTTTTCTGGACCACCCGTCGTATTACAATATGGACAGAGAACAACGCGAACGCGTCGCACGGTTTGTAAAAGAAGTTCAAAAATAGGGCGGAAGTGTTACTTTACGGATAGATTCTTAGATTCTTAACCGGATCGATATACCCTTTTCAGAAATTGGATTTCCCTCTAAAATCCGATAATCTAGTGGAAGCCATGGCTCAAATGACACAAAATCCGCTGGATAACCCGATTCAATACATCAAGGGTGTAGGCCCAAAGCTTTCGAAGCTTTTCTTAAAGAAGGGCATCGAGACAGTGGAAGATGCCTTGTATTTTGTCCCCAGAGTCTACGAGGATAGAAGAACGATCACGCCAATTGGAAAGCTGGGAACAGGACAGACCGCTACTATCTTAGCTGAAGTATTATCGACAAAGAAATCGCGTGGAGTACGCAACAGCGGCCGTTTCGAAGCACGTTTGAGTGATGGTTCGGGAACCATTCAGTTTTTCTGGTTCCATGCTCACCCTTCACTTGAGGCTGATTTTGAACAAGGGAAAAAAATATTAGCCTGCGGTGAAGTACGCTTTTACAACGGGGCTCCGCAAATCGTGCATCCTGAATACGAGGCTGTGCACCAACTTGTCGATGGGAAACCCGTCATTTCAGCAAATTTCGGAAGAGTTGTGCCGATCTACAGTGAAACTGACGGCCTTCACCAGAAGACTATCCGCCGCATTATGGCCGAGGTCTTGAAGACGTCTATACCCCATTTGGGAGACTCATTGCCAACTGCCCTGCTTAAGAGGCTGGCTCTACCGTCACTTCAAGATAGTTTTACGCAGCTTCACTTTCCGGCTGCATTTCCAATCGATGATTCCTTTGGGGCATTGAAGAGAATTATTTTTGAGGAATTTTTTATACTCGAACTGGGGCTCGGGCTGAAAAAACAGAAGCACCGAAGCCAGGTTGCGCCTGCCATCGGAAATACCCAGACAGCAGCCACCGATTTTATTAAGACTGTTCCGTTCAATCTGACAGAGGATCAGAAGTCGGTACTTCATTCGATACTGGCTGACCTCGAAAAAGCAGTGCCCATGACAAGGCTTATCCAGGGAGATGTTGGGTCAGGAAAAACGGTAGTGGCTCTGGCTGCTTCTGTGGCAGTTGCACGGGCAGGGTTTCAGTCGGTAATGATGGCACCCACCGAAGTTTTGGCACAACAGCACTTCCGCGTTGCCAATAATTGGTTATCCAAATTAGGAATTTCTGTTTGCTTAATCACCCATTCGAATTCCTCACAAAAAGAAATAAAAACAGCAATTTCTAAAAATAACATGCAACTTATCATCGGAACCCATGCAGTCTTTCAGGAGCGTCTGGATTTCGGCAGGCTGGCTTTGGTGATTGTCGACGAGCAACACCGATTCGGAGTTGAGCAGCGAAACGAGCTCGTGCGAAAAGGCGAATCGGCCGTGCCTCATCTTCTCATGATGACAGCCACTCCGATTCCCCGTACTTTGGCACTGACTTTGTATGGGGACCTTGATCTTTCCATCATTCGACAGAAACCTGCAGGCAGACAAGCGGTCAAAACCCACATTGTTTGGGACAAAGACAGGCCAAAACTTTATCAAAAGATCCGCGAAGCAGTCCGTAGGGGCGAACAGGTTTACATTATTTATCCGTTGATTGAAACCTCTGAATCCCTGGATCTAAAGTCAGCTACTGACATGCATGCGAAACTGAGCCGTGAAATATTCCCAGAACTTTCTGTGGCACTTTTACACGGCAAGATGAAATCCACGCAAAAAGATGAGACCTTGCAAGAATTCAAGCAAGGCAAATACAGTATTCTCGTTTCAACAACCGTCATTGAGGTTGGTATCGATGTTCCAAACGCTACGCTGATGATTATTGAACACCCTGAAAGGCTCGGCCTATCCCAACTTCATCAATTGCGAGGGCGGGTGGGCCGCGGCAGCGCAAAAGCAGAGTGTGTTTTGGTAGCGGATCGGTTTGCAACGGAACGCTTGCGCATTATGGAACGCACGAATGATGGCTTCGAAATCGCTGAAGAAGACTTGCGGATTCGCGGACCGGGTGAATTCTTAGGAACCAGGCAACACGGACTTCCCGGCTTTCGGGTGGGCCATATTCTAAGGGATGCAAGCCTGCTTGTCCTTGCACGGGATGAGGCAACACGCATTTTGGAAGAAGATCCACATTTGATGACTAGCGAACACAAGGGCATTCGGGCTATGGTAGAAAGTCGCTGGAAAGAAAAAATTGAGCGTTTGCGAGGCGGATAATGGAACTAGGACTAAGCGGTCGAGTGGCTTTGGTGACGGGAGCGAGTTCAGGTATTGGTTTTTCAATCGCCAGTGAGCTTGTTCGCGAAGGGGCGGCCGTATTTGTGGCGAGTCGCAGTCTCCCCCGTGTACAGCAGGCCGTGGAAAAATTGAGAGGCGTCCGACCTGGTGCAGTCGTCCATGGGAAAGTCGCCGATCTTACAGATGAGAGCCAAATTAAAGATCTCGTTTCACAAATCAATAAAACAAGCCCTGCCCATATTATCGTTATTAACACCGGCGGTCCTCCGGCTGGAAGCACCCTCGAACTGACTACTGCCGACTGGGATCGCGGGTATTCAGAACTGCTAAGAAGCGCCCTCTTGCTCACCCAACTCACAGTCCCTGCCATGAAAGAGAACGGATGGGGAAGAATTCTAATCGTTACGTCCACTAGCGCACGGGAAGTCATGCCCTTCTTACCTATCAGCAGTACTTTTCGAGCCGGGTTATCTGCCTGGACCAAAGGGCTTGCAAAAGAGGTGGGGCGTTACGGAATTTTGGTGAATAATCTTTTACCCGGTCCAACCAACACCACTCGGTTACAAGAACTTCTTAAGAAGAGTCCTTCTTTTTTGCAATCGATTACAGAGCAAATGGCCGTCGGTAGAATCGGTGAACCTGAAGAGATCGGCCGCGTTGCCGCCTTCTTATGCAGTGCTGCCAACTCATTCGTTACCGGAACTGATGTCCTTGTGGATGGCGGATATACCTGCGCGTTGTAACGTAATGGTGCCGTCGGTTTGACAGCTTCCGCCTAAGCCCCCAGAATATTTTTTTCTTACGGGGGGCCAATGAAATCATTACTATTCTTTCTGATTCTTTGTTTCTCAGTAGTAGGGTTTGCCGAATTTAGCGAATCCCGAACACATTCACATTTTCGTTATCAAGGCCCGATTCTCCCCGATGAATATTCAAATAATACGGAGGGTTTTGAACTGGGCTTATATATCGGTAAAGGCACCTGGGAAGCTGGGAAAGAACATCTGAAAATGTTTTTCAAAGAGCATAACTTTTCCTATCGATCATTTACAGCCAAAGAGATAGCGCAGGGGGATTTAAGTCGAAGCGGTGTTCGGCTTATTATTATTCCCGGAGGTGAGTCGTGGGAGTACCTGAAAGAACTGTCGATAGAAGGAGCCTCTCAGATAACTGATTTTGTAAATCAGGGAGGAGGATACTTTGGCGTTTGCGCCGGTGCTTTTTATGCAACCTCTCATCGGGAGGGCGGCTATGCGACCGGGCCCTACGGAATAGGACTTTTGAATGGAATTGCTTACGACGGAACCGCTCTTAAAACTGAGCCCTTCAAAGAGGGAATGCTCGATTTCGAGCTTAGCTCTCATTTCCTGCTGAAAGGCCTTCAGAGCATGTTCAGGATGGTGCTTTTGGGTGGACCTTCTTTTCGATACACACCCGAGGAAGCCATTAAAAAGCAACTGGCTGTCCTCGCAACTTTCCAAAAAATAAACGAGCCAGCCATGGTTGTTTTTAATTACGGTAAAGGCAAGGTTTTCTTGTCCGGACCTCATCTAGAAATTGAGGAAGACCGTACGGATTGGGGACCTGAATTTCGCGATCCGGACTCCGAGTGGCCGATGATGGAACGGATTATTCATTATATAATTCGCCCAGAGTAACGCGCATTTATACGATTGTGATAATTTCTTAACAATTCGCCTGTAAGCTATAAGGTAGAGACATCCGATAAGAAAGTGGGGTGTCGCATGAAGTACCTGAGATTCATTATAGCGTTCGGAATCCTGGTGATTATCCCCACCGCTTTTGCAGAACGCCAAAAACCACTTCTCTTTTGCAGCATTCATTGTGCCTGCACATATCGAGACACCAATAACTATCAGTACGCTTTTATGGCGGGAAGCCACGTCGCCTGCCTCCTCAATCAGCAAGATCTGGCCCAACCTGTTATCGAACTGTGCATACCCGACTGCCAGAAACTTGTGCAAACCGCGGTAGTGGATATCCGCTCAAGCACTATCTTTTGCAGAGCAGTCGATATGTGCCCGAAGAAGGAGTAGAGACCCATTCCAGGGTGTCTTTGTCCTGTCCGGGCAGGTTCTTGTTTTTGGTAACGAAACTCGACAGGGCTTTGACTTTCTTTACTTTGAAATCGTTACCGAGTTTCGTTATTGGCTTCCAGGCACGACTCAATGGGGATTTTTATACAAGCGCTTAAAGTTAGATAAACGGTCGTTTTTAAGACGGCCCTTAAATTAAGTGGGTTCCTCTGTTTCTAAGATTACTGTCTTGATTTATTTCCGTACCGCTGGCGCCAAGTGGTTCCGGCTTTCTGCTTGGTAGCTCCCTCTGCATGCTTCGAGTATCCGGTAGCTGTACGCTCATGCGGATCGCCGATAAGCCCCAAGCATTCAGTGCAGTTCCTACATGTTTGAGCAGTGAATGTGGCTGAGATCAGCCCACAATTCGGACACGTGAAGTCGATCACCGCCTCAGGTCCATTTCCGGCAGTTCCTCTCACAACAGCGGAGGGAGTAATCAAATAGTAGGATCTATCGGTTCGTATTAGGGCAAGAGAAGTCGGATGAAAACCCAACGACCTAAGAGCCATGCGATCAGTGTATACCGTCGTAATGTCAGGGCTACCTCTAAACAGGTACTTTCCAATTTTCTGGCTGACAGCTTGATTATCCTGAAAATGTACTGCCTGTACAACAAATACCGAGCCGTTTCTTTTTATAAAAACTCTGCTTGCTTCTGCGCCGTCATCGCCAGTAATTGAAATGTATTCTTTGCAATCTGCTATTGGTAATGCTTGGTTGAATAGAATGGGAAGCCTGTTGAAAGTAAGTCTCTCCAGAAGTTTAGCGGGAACTGATCCATAGTTTTCAGTGGCACGGACCGAAGGCGGAGGATTTTCCCCTCCATCTGGAGAACCGCTAAGACGATCGTTCGGCGCGAGCAGAGCCCTTCCCCAGCAAATTAAAAAAAGCAAAAAGAGGTATTTGTACGTGTTCCCACTCATATAAAACTACGTAATTGTATGCAACAACTATTTCTCCCCAGCAATCAGAAACTTTGCTGAACACTTCAGAATTGGAGCCAGTTTTCTTGCGTCGGTTACCGACATTAGTTTTTCGCCAGATTCAATACGTGAAATAGTTGATTGGCTTAGCCCGGACTTGCTAGCAAGTTCCTCCTGGGTTAATTGGCGAACCTTTCGCGCATTCTCTAATCTTTCTCCGACAATATTGCCCAACGCAGTTCGATCTTCAGCGATTACCTCATCCGAGCTGATTAGATCTTCGGTCCTCTGCCTGTGCTGCAATAGACGCACCGTCCACCTTCCAATGCGTTCCAATATTTTTCTTTCCACCTCATCCTTTGGCTTTAGGGTGCTCCCGGCGAGTATATTCATAATTACCTCTTTTTCACGTCAGTAATTTCTACCGTCGTAATTCTAATCAATCGATCCTTGTCCACTTCGAACAGAAGCCTGTAATCTGTAAAAGCCACCTCAATCTCACAGCTATGAGGAGCCAGACCCATTTCCCGAAGTTCCTGCTCAGTTGCGTTGAAATACTGGCGCATCACATCGTTGCCCCGTACAATGC
>JACQOU010000382.1 GCA_016207775.1 Deltaproteobacteria bacterium | reverse complement strand
TCACGGGTCCCCTCCTGAAAAGGAAGGATGTACCTTTTAAGAGGTTCCTTGAAATAGGGCCCACTATCCCATAGATTTAAGCTAATGAGATCCAATGATATTCGCGAGACGTTCCTAAAGTATTTTGAAAATTACCATCACCAGAGGGTGAAAAGCTCCAGCCTCATCCCAGCAGCCGATCCCACGCTTTTGTTTACCAATGCAGGCATGGTTCAATTTAAAGATGCTTTTCTTGGAGTACAGCTCCCATCCTATCGCAGGGCAACCACCTGCCAAAAATGCGTTCGCGCAGGTGGCAAACATAATGATCTTGAAAATGTCGGCTTCACGGTTCGTCACCACACTTTCTTCGAAATGCTGGGTAATTTCTCATTTGGTGATTATTTCAAAAAAGAAGCAATAGCATTTGCCTGGGAGCTCGTGACTCGCTCTTATGCCATTCCGAAAGACCGTCTCTGGATTACCGTATTTCAAAAAGATGATGAGGCGTTTGAACTTTGGAAAGCAACGGGCGTTCCAACCAATCGAATCATCCGCTTGGGCGAAAAAGATAATTTCTGGGCCATGGGAGAAACCGGGCCATGCGGGCCCTGTACAGAGATCCATTATGACTGGGGAAATGAGCACGGTTGCCAGCGACCTGATTGCAATCCGGGCTGTGCGTGTGGGACTCGCTTTCTGGAAATTTGGAACCTGGTCTTTATGCAGTTCAATAAAGATGCGAACGGAACAACCTCTGCACTTCCGAAGCCGTCAGTGGATACAGGGGCGGGGCTTGAGCGGCTGTGCAGCGTCTTGCAGGGCGTCTACAGCAATTACGACACCGATCTCTTCCGGCCAATCATCGCAGAGGTGGAAAGGAAGACCCAACTTCGCTACGGCCAACAAGTGGACAACGATATATCAATGCGCGTCATCGCCGATCACATCCGAGCGGGCACTTTCTTAATTTCCGATGGAGTGACACCCACTAACGAAGGTCGTGGCTACGTTTTGCGACGAATTCTGCGACGAGCCATTCGACACGGAAAAAAACTCGGCCAGACAAAGCCCTTTTTGTTTGAGCTTGTTGGAAAAGTGATCGAATTGCTTGGGGACGTCTACAGCGATATTTCAAAAAATAAAAAAATAATTGAGGTCGTGATCCGCGAGGAAGAAGACCGCTTCCATGAAACATTGGATCGTGGAATGGGGATTTTGGAAGCCCATATTAAGGATGCAAAGAAATCGGGAAAGAACTCATTGGCAGGCGAAGTCGCCTTTAAATTGTACGATACCTACGGTTTCCCTCTTGATTTGATTACAGTGATTTGCAAGGAAAACACGTTAGAGGTGGACGAAAAAGGGTTTAATTCTCAAATGGAGAAGCAGCGAAATCGCAGTCAATGGGAGCGGGCTTCTGGTGCCATCGTTGAGCAGATTTCGAAAGTTCTTGCCAATCAGCAGATCAAGACATCTTTTCTGGGGTACGAAACACTCACGGCAGAAGGTCATCTAATCCACCTGTTTTCCGAACAGGGCAGTCCTGTAGATATCCTTAAGGTGGGTGAAAGTGGATATGCCGTTTTGGATAAGACCGTTTTTTATGCTGAAAGTGGTGGACAAGTGGGAGACGTCGGCACGCTTTGTTCGGAGAAAGGAAAGGCGACTGTTCAGACTACTTTCAAGGTTGGAAGTACCTCTGTGCACAAAATATCGGTGGATGCGGGAAGAATCGAAGCAAATAGATTGTTTGCACTGCAAATCAATCCGTCTGTTCGTCAGTTAACAGCAGTCAACCATACGGCGACTCATCTTCTTCATGCTGCTTTGAGGAAGGTGTTGGGAGACCGGGTTAAACAGGCAGGCTCACTGGTTGAGCCCACTCGACTTCGGTTTGATTTTACTTTTCCGCGAGCGTTGACTCGAGAGGAAATTGCTCGTGTTGAAGCACTGGTCAATGAGGAAGTGAGCGCAGATAGCGAAGTCAGTGTTGAAGAAATGGCTTTTGAGCAAGCCACCCAGACCGGAGCACTCGCTTTTTTTGGTGAAAAGTATGGCGATCGAGTGCGCGTGGTTCGGGTCGGAAAAAGCAACGAGCCCTTTAGCGTTGAACTCTGTGGAGGCACCCACCTCAGCAGGACGTCACAGGTGGGGGCATTCAAAATCATCACTGAGTCTTCTATTGCCAGCGGGGTGAGACGAATCGAGGCCATTACGGGCAAGCTTGCTATCGAGCATTTGTGCTCTCGGGAAGGACTCCTGAAAGATATTGAGCAACTTCTGGGAACCCATGGACCCGCAGCAGCAGAGAAAATTTCTCAGCTCTTGAGTGAAAATAAGGCTCTTAAGCAACAGAATGAAAAATTGCAGCTACAGGGCGCACGCTTGGGAAAAGAAACGTCTCAAAGCCCGCTCTGGGAACGCGCCATCACTATCAAGGATTTAAAGGTCGTAGCCGAGAAAATACCTAATATTGATCCCAAACTGCTCAGGAGTCTTGTCGACCAAGTTAGAGACAAAATCAGAAATCGAACGGTCGTGTGCTTGGGTACTGAGTCCGAAGGAAAAGCGGCCTTGGTGGTGGGGCTGTCGAAAGATCTGGTTGGACAGTATGATGCATCACAATTAGTCCGTAGTATCGCCGGTAAAGTGGGGGGAACAGGGGGAGGTAGGGGGGATTTTGCGCAAGCGGGAGGAACCAAACCGGAAGGCTTGATGGAAGCATTGGATGATTTTAAGAACTTGTTAAAATAATGGATACTCTTGACCGTTTTCTTATTCGTGAATTTGCCGCCTACTTTTTTATTGTTCTCTTTGCATTGAGTGCACTTTTTATCGGCGTAGATTTTTTCTCAAAGGTTTGGAGCCTGGATATTTCGGCTTCACGAATTTTTGAGCTGTATGCCTACAAATTGCCGGCTACGGTGCAACAGTTCATTCCGGTCGCCTGCCTGATGACCACGCTCTTTGTTTTGTCCAATATGTCGAAGCAAAATGAAATTCTTCTTCTTTATACCAGCGGAACGAGCCCAATCCGGATTCTGTCTACTTTTGTGATGATTGTTGCCATCATCAGCACAGCGTCTTTTCTGGCTTTTGACCCATTGGTACCTGCCTTCGCCAAAAAAAGCATGCTTTTGCAGAAGGGTTTGAGTCCGTCGCAGGAGCAGGCATTGTTCTTCGGACAATCACGCCTGTGGTACCGGAGCGGCAGGCTTGTCTACAACGTGGGGCGCTTTATCCCTGAGTCGAGCACGTTGGAGGACGTTAATTTGTACATATTGGGCTCTTCTTTTCGCCTTTCGGAAAAAATACACGCTAAAACGGCCCGCTTTGTCGATAATGACTGGGTTCTTGAAGAGGGATCCGTCACTCGTTACCCTAGCGAGGCACCTTACCCAATTTCCGAGCCGTTCAAGCAGCTTACCGGTATCATTCCCGAGAAGCCCTCTGATTTCAAAACTTTGAAGGTGGCAGAAGAAACAATGAGGCTGCGGGACTTAAGAAAATTTATCTCAAGAAACAAATCCTATGGACTCGATACGACGGCATCTTCGGTAAATTATCACGAGCGTATGGCGTTGGTCTTTGCTCCGCTCATCTTTTGCTTGTTTGCCTTTCCGTTTGCTACGAAGCCTCTTCGGACAAGTTCCATTCCAAAAAGTATTGCTCTGTGTTTCGGCTCAGTTTTTATTTACCTATTGATGTTCCGCTTCACACTCTCTTTAGGAAGGGGCGGACATATTCCACCTCTAGTTGCTGGGTGGGTCCCGAATGCGGTATTTTTAGTCTATTCAACGGTGCTGTTGAGCAAGGTCATGCCGAAGAGAAGTTAAGTATGCTTGAGATTATTAAATACCCCAGTTCTGAGCTCAAGAAAATTTCGGAAGCGGTGTCCGTCTTTGATAGCCACTTGCACAGCTTTCTCGATGAACTTGCCCAAACCATGTATGGTGCCAACGGAGTTGGTTTGGCTGCACCTCAAGTGGGAAAGCTCATTCGCGCCTTTGTTATTGACGTTGCCCCGCAAGAAGACAAAAAGAGGAGGCTCTATGAATTTATTAACCCCAAGATTGTTAGCGGCGAAGGGAAAATTTCCTTTGAAGAAGGCTGTCTGAGTATCCCCGGTTTTTCCGAAGAGGTCGAGCGTAAGGCAAAAATAGCGCTTGAATACCAGGATCGCTTTGGCAATCGTCAGGAAATGACTGCTGAAAATCTTCTTGCTGTTGCTATCCAACATGAAAACGACCACCTGGACGGGATTCTTTTTATCGACAGGCTCTCTCCGCTAAAGAGAACGCTAATGAGGCGAAAACTTTCCAAAGCGGTCACCTTCTAATGAACATCCTGTTTATGGGAAGCCCTGCAATCGCACAAACCATACTGGCAAACTTGTGCGCGCAGTACATTCCCGTAGCAGTGGTTACTCAGAGAGCAAAACCCTTTGGTCGCGGCCGACATATTCAGCCAACGCCTGTCGAGCAATATGCAAAAACAAACAGTTTGGATGTTCTTGCTGTAGACAATGTGAATGACCCCAAGGTTATCAAACAGCTCAAACAATATAATCTAGATCTCATTTTGGTTGCTGCCTTCGGACAGATTCTTAAGCAGGAACTTCTCCAGTTACCCAGACACTTTTGCCTGAATGTTCATGCCTCGCTGTTACCCCAATACCGGGGGGCCGCTCCCATCCAGTGGGCCATTTGGAACGGCGATAAAGTGACTGGCATCACGATTCAGAAAATGACTCGCAAACTGGACGCGGGAGACATCTTGCTCAAAAAAGAGCTAGCCATCCGTCCTGATGATACGTCCGAGACATTAACAGAGCACTTGGCCTGTTTGGGTGGAAAATGTTTGATTGAAGCCGTCAAGCTGGTGGAAACAGGACACCCAAGTTTCACTTCTCAAAAAGAAGAACTCGCCACCTATGCACGCAAAATCGAACGCTCCGATGCGCCTATAGATTGGAATAACCCCGCCGATCGCATCCTGAATCAAATCCGTGCTCTTGTGCCGTGGCCGGTTGCAGAAACAAACCTTAAGAAAGACCCTCTAAAAATTTTTAGGGCGGAAAAGAGAGCTGGCTTTGCGAACTCACCTCCCGGAACCCTTCATACAGATTCCCGATCCTTCTTGGCCTTTCAATGTGGAGATGAAATGGCGCTTTGCCTGCTTGAAGTGCAGCAGGCAAATCGGAAAAAACTGCCGATTACGGAGTTTTTAAGAGGATACAGGTAACCGAGCATTCACCCTAATAAAATCTCTGGCGTAAAAGCGGGCGAAGAAATCCTGGTTACCGATCGTGGAGTGCCAGTGACGCTGTCCGTTCGGGACTCGTTCGTCTACCCAGGAGTGGAACTGTATTTGTACCCTCGGAATCTTCAGTGAACTATAACAAGGGCAAGATCGTTGAGAATTAAAAGAGCGTCCGAATTGTCAAAGTCGGGTGCTAAAAACGAAAATAACCACCCTGAGTGTTGCACCAGCACTGTTGCTGGGACATAGGCATATAACCGCTGCAGTTGCATTTTCCCTGCTTGCCATTCACCTGACATGGGGTGCCTACAGGCTTTCCTGCACAGACACCGCCACTGCCACCGCCACCACCACCGCCGCCACCGCCACCGCCGCCACCACCGCTTTTTGGAGGAC
>JACQOU010000386.1 GCA_016207775.1 Deltaproteobacteria bacterium | reverse complement strand
CTGAATCTCTTTTTTCCTAAAGAGTTGCCAAAAAATAACGCACTCACTTCGCCAATCCGAAATAAATCTCCTGGCGATGCGTTGGGATGAATGCCCAGCATTTTAAAGTGAGACTCTCGCAATAATTGGATGAGGTTTGCGTTGACGTTGGACGTGGTAGTGTAAATGACCTCGGCAATCGTTTTGCGGTTGGCAATATGGTCCACAATGTGTGGAGCAAAATTAATGGAAATGGTTTTGCTGTCCTTTATTCCTGGAGCAAAATACATCTTCTTGAGTTTTCCAAGACGGTGCTCTTCGTCGATATTAAGCCAAGTAAACGCAACCATTCGCCCGTCTTGCTCAGCGACCATCCAAATATCATCATGCACAACAATCGAGCGGCGCAGAGCTTTGTAGTCAGAAAAAAGGGCATCATAACCGCGTGAAGTGGACACAAGTTGATATAGCCGCATGATTGAAAGAACGTCCTTTTCCGTGGCTATACGATAGAGTGTATCGTTCTTTTTCTTTTTTAAACTCAAGGCGCGCTCCCTAACAACGTTTTCGACACGAGCACATCTTCCAATCTCGATAGGCTCAGGAAATATACAGCCACAACCATTACTCCGATACCCTGAATAAGACAAACTTGTGAAGGACGGAAAATATCGCCCAGTGCACCAAACAGGAAGTAAGCGATCGGAAAGGTAAAACTGATCATTGCTTGCATGAGTGCAAAAAATCGGCCCTTTATCGCCGAATCGACCGTTTGCTGGAAAAAAGAAACAAACTTAACGTTATTGATGCCCAGGGCGAAGCCTACGGAAAAGAGCAAGCCCATGTAGACAACAGCATGGATAATTAACCCGGATAGAAAAAGACCAAGTCCCATGACGGCAAGGCAGCTCCCTCCAAGAGCAACCAGACGTTGCCCAAAGCGGACGAAAGACGATGAAAATGTTCCGGCCAGCAATCCTAACCATAAGGCGGCTTCTAATAGGCCAAGCGTTGTGGGGCCTGCCTGTAACTCACGACTGGTGTAGAGGGGCAGAATGACGAGTGTCGGGGTGGAGAAAAAATTGACGAGTCCAAAACCAATGAGCACGCGTTTTACAAAGGGCATTCCATCCAGGATACCCCAACCACTCGGTAGCGCTTCTTTCGGGCCGGATGCCTGAGCACTTACGGAAAACTTAAGTAACCGATTACAGACCGCAGACAGCAAATAAGTCAGGCCATTCAGAAGCACTACGCCTGAAATGCCCATTTTTCCTATTAACAATGCTCCAGCTACCGCCCCACCAAAATTTGCCAAAGATTGTGTAGACGTTTGGAAGGCGACTGCTTTTTCGATATCTTCCTTTGCAACTAATAGAGGTACCGCTTTATTGATCGCTGGATCGAAGAAAGCCTGCAGGCTTGCCACCAGAAATCCTGCCAAATAGGCACACTCAATAGGGAGCCATTCCCACTGCAACAACACCCCCACCCCTAGTACGAGGGCGCCATTGACCAGGTCGCTTCCTATCAGGATCTTTTGAGTCGAGAACCTATCGACAACTGAGCCCACCCATTTGACAAAAAGAAGGGAGGGTAGTGCTCCCATTACAAGAAATAAACCGACGGCTTTTCCGCTGTTATTCCCAGCCTGTTGCAGAAGCCACCACAGAATTGCTATCTGGTACATCCGAATGCCTGCTTGGCTGAGTACCTGGCCCATCCAAAGCATTCGAAAGTTCGAATTACGAATTAACAGATGCAAGTCAACCTCCGCCTAAAAGGCCTAAAAGGTGTCACTCAACTTCCGGGCCCAAAAAGGAGGCAACACATGACCGCTACCTTTTGGGCCCGGCAGTTGAGTGACACCTGTGGTTGCCTGTGATTATTCACCTTATTTTCGTTCATCCACCACACTTTTTACTTTTCCGCTTCTGGGGTTTCTCGGAAGGTAACCTGGGCGGTACCATTCGACGATGAGCCCAGCGAGCGAACCATCCTTGAGTCTATCGCCAAGATACGGCACTTGATGAATGAGAGTATCGCGTGTTTTTGTGCTCCACTGCTCCCCTTGGGCCTCACTTTCTATCCTGATGATCAGTGTTTCGCCTTGGACGTCATTCCTTGCGATCATCTGCATCTGCGAAATAGGAAAGTCAGAAAGCGCCTTTAAAAGATCGGCGTATCGAAGATTCATTAAACCCATGGAGAGACAATCGTCCGATCGACCAAGATATTCGATAATTCGATTGGTTCTTCCGCAACGGCATTCCGACGGTAAGAACCGACCCTTGTCACCGATTTCGTAACGGATCAGAGGAAATGCAAGTTTCAGAAGACTCGTGATAACGATTTTGCCTTCTTCACCTGCGGGAACAGGCTTCCCCTCATCATCCACTATTTCCAGATAATTAAAATCATCCAAAGTATGATGGCGCGATCCACTCATATGCTCACATTGGAACGCAAACTGTCCACCATCATTGGCGCCAATGACAGAGGCAATACGTTCAGCCTTCAGTTCATTACGAATCCAAAGATAGTCGATCGGGCTTAGGGGAGAACCGGCGTAAATGACTTTTTGTATAGTCAATTGCGGTTCAAGATCCTTCGCGGTTCTAAGAAAGGGGACAAGTTTTCCCGGCATACCTTGAATTACATTCAGCTTAAATTGTTTCCAAAGCCTCACGAATACTTCTGGGCTAGCTTTATCGGAAAGGGCAAACGTATTAACCCCAACCCGACAGTTTATATGGTCGAAGGATACAAAACTTCCATATAAGTCACCGGCCAACATGCAATTTGCCACGCGATCGCCTTTTCCCAGTCCAAGTGCGCGGAACACCCTCTCTCCATGGGTGACGAGTGCGTCCCAATCCTTACCGTCGTGAATGGAAAACTTGGGCTCTCCGGTTGAACCTCCGCTTCGTGTAAGATAGCCGCCTTTCCATTCCGTGGTACAGAGACCCCTGCTCACGGGAGGCATATTGGCTTCCATCGTTTCGCGGTCGAGTGTTGGAATCCTGATCAGATCTTCGATTGTCTCTATTGAAAGGCTGTCCAGGCGTTTTGCATAAAACTCCGATCGTCTCGCGTGAGTTACCAGCGTGCGAAGTCGGCTGTTAATTAAATTTGCGCGTTCATCAGTGAGTAAAATGTCGACTGGAGAGAGCCCGGTACGAAGTCGTGGCGTGCGTGTTACTACCAGGTTCATGTAAAGAGGTAAGTCATAACTCCCGTCATGCGGATCATCGATTTCCCCCTCTGCCATTTCACCGAGCCTGAAAATTCGAAGAGCACCCGTTTCAGCTAGCCTTCCTGACAATGAAAAAAACTCCTGATCGGTGCTGGCTAAACCAATCGTTTGAAGGTATCCCCGGAGATTTTCCATGTTCGAAACAACGTCGGAGATATTTTCGAAAGGAACGATTCGAAGTGTCCGATGCAAGGGCGAAGGTTCGATCGATGGATTCTTATCCAGGACGACTGTCCAATCCAACTTCTCACTCGACTGCTTAAGAATGCCCTCACCGCGCGCTTCAGCGATCTCAAATACGGTTCTGAGCTTTCTGATTTCAATGGCCTGATCGGGTTCCACGCTGCCGGGAGGAAGACTTCGCGTGATGCGTTCAAGTTTCTCCGGAAGAATTTCGGTTAACGCAACGGCATTGGAATGACCTTCGACATAACAGAGCTGGGGAGCCGTACACGCGTTCTGATCCCAGAACGCAATTTCTTTTGCAAGACTCTGCGCAATCTCATCGACGGACGTTTTCAGTAATCCGTTTTTGGTAACAAGTGCAAGGCTGAGCTTAGGTCCGAATACGATAAACCGAGTGCGTGCCGGTAAATCACTGCGGTAGCCCTTCACCGCTTGCTCTCCTCCCCAAACCACAATGCCGTCGACCCTCTTCTTAAATTCAGCGATAACGTCGGCCTGCGATGAAGAATAATCCAGTAGAGCTATGGAGCGGCTAATGACACCCTCCCGATCACATTCCCTAAGAGACTGAATCAACCTGGGGAGAAATATTTTTTCTGAAGAAGCCATTTTGAGGATGGTGACATTACCCGTAATCAGTCCCTCGACGAGCGATCCCGCAGCTCCCACAAAGACATTTCCTGCAAGCACATGAAGCACAATGCCAATAGGTTGCCATCGCAGAGCGCTCTTAGAACTGGGATAAAAGCGAAAATCCCCCAGCCGTGGAATATCTCTCAATTCCGTATCCAATTTTTTTTGAAGAAAATCGGTATTGAAAATAAACGAGAGCTCGCGAAGACCGATTTCTATCATATCGGAAGAAAAACCAGTCGCTTCGGGAAGCAGCTCCAACACCTCTCTTCGTAACGAATAACTCGGATTTTCCCATTTCTTTCGAACTTCATCGAGAATACTGAATACCTTATCCAAAGGCAGGCGAGCCATGGGATATCGTTGTGCTTCCGCCCTTTCGCAAATACGTATAACATCCTCAGCGGTCAGGGGTTGGCCGTCATCAACCCATTCTCCAAAAAGATAGCGTGTGGTTGTTTGCATTACTTTCTCCTCACAATTTCGCCAGCTGTAATAGCACAGCCCTTGTGCTTCACCAGCCCTCCCCGACCAATCAGTGTAAAGGTGGGCGCATTGAATCCGCAGTCGCACGGCCTGCTGTCTAACATGCCAACATCAGTTGAAAGGATGGCTAAGTTGGGCATCATGGCATTAAAGGGCGTGATAAATTCCAACAGGCCAGGTTTATCCGGCGGCAGCACTTGCATGGTCTCTGGATCGCGCACGAGAATTCGGTTATAAACAGGAATGTGAAAACGATGATGTGGGCAATCGTTGTAAGGTGCGCAGTGTTCTGCTAATCCGTAAAGATCCATAATATTTTCGGATGGTACTCCTAAAAGCTCGGTAATTTTATTCCTGAAGGTTTCCCGGCTCACTTTCTTGTCCTCTGCCGCCTTCCACCCACCGCCAGTGACCACGAGACTGCCGCGAGGTAAATGGATGGGGCCTCGCTGTTGCAGCTCGATAAGAAATTCATAAATAAAACTAGGAATTCCATTTATTCGAATAGG
>JACQOU010000393.1 GCA_016207775.1 Deltaproteobacteria bacterium | reverse complement strand
TATTAAAAAGCGATATGCAGGCCCTGCTGGATTCAAAAGACAAACAAATACTCGAACTCAAGAAGAAAGAAAATGCGCGTGAGCTCGAAATGGAATCGATGGAGGATCGAGTGAGGCGGCAGGAAACCATCCTGTCGAGTATCGATTCGAAGAAAAAGAGACTGATTGAAACCATGAAGCTTGCCATATCTTTGCTTGAAGAGATTGATTCGCTGGAAGGCACAGAGCAAAACCCTCGGACTTGATCGGCAACCATGAAGAAGCTTAAACTCGTCGTCTCTGATTTTCACTTGGGACGGGGCAGGCGCTTGCCCAATGGCGCACTAAACCTTTTAGAGGATTTTCACTTCGACCACAAATTTAAGGAGCTCCTCGAGTACTATTCAACAGGACCTTACGAAGACGCAGAAGTGGAACTCGTTTTTAACGGAGACATGCTCAACCTGATTCAGACGGACTACCACGGTCATTTCACTGTCATCATTACCGAACACGTTTCCATTACTAAATTAAAGACCATTATTGAAGGCCACCCTATTTTCTTTAAGACACTAAAAGAGTTTCTTTCCCATCCTAAGCGGGTTCTTACTTACATCGTGGGAAACCACGACCAAGAAATGGTTTGGCGTTCCACGCGGGCCCTCTTTGAAGAGGCAGTTGGGAAAGATGTGCAATGGAAGAGCAGCTATTATCAAATCGATGGGATGCATATCGAACACGGTCACCAACACGAAGCGGCCAACCGGGTGGATCCAACCCGGGTCTTTTTGGGGGAAAACCTTCCTGAACCGATTCTCAATTTACCCTGGGGCACACTATTTACAATGCAATTCTTAACCAAGCTGAAGATTCAGAGACCTTATTTTGACAAAGTCAAACCCTTTAAAATGGTGCTGTGGTGGTCACTTTTCAATGATACCTGGTTTGCGATCTCTGCCATCAGTCGATTGATCGTCTATTTTATTTCCACGCGCTTCAGCAAGAATCGATACCGTCAATCCAGTCTCAAAACAACTTTAAGATTGCTCTCTGAAGCATCCGTTTTTCCTGATCTCACGGATGCCGCAAGGAGAATTCTGCGCACTCCAGACATCCATACCGCTATCTTTGGCCATACCCATGTTTACAAGCTTGTGCAAATCGGAGATGAGAAGCAATATCTCAATACCGGCACGTGGACAGACATCGTCAGCCTCGACCTGGAAAGCTTTGGAAGACGCAGTAAGCTCACCTATGTCCGAGTGGACTACGAAAACGAAAAACCCCTGCCCCTTCTTCGCCAGTGGATTGGAACCATACCGACTGAAGACGATGCCGTGGGATTTTGATTGCTGCTTGATTAGCACAACCAAACCAAATAGCAACACAAAATGGGGTGCGTTTTATAAATATATCGACGTCAAAACGATGCTTCGCATGAGAGCTATGTCATTTTTCCAAATGTGGGGGTACGCTCCCTATTCGCATGAGAGCTGTGTCATTTTTCTAAACGTGGGTACGCTCTCTAAAAGTGGGTATGGGCATAGAACTGAGGAAAAGGATCCTAAAATTTCATATTTTAAGTTCTTAGTTGCAGCGTAACGAACAGACTGGTTATCAAACAATGGTTTGTGATGCGGGCACAGACTAACAGGCAAATACTTAAGCCAAAGCCCAGATCTGCTTCGAACGCCGATTGAAGATCCTTTTTGCTAGGTTGATTTTCCGTTGGAATACCAGTACTTTTTCTCAGGCGTGCAAAGAATACTTCTTTTTTTCTCGTTTTTTATTTGTGCCCTGTGGTCGGCTATTGTGGCAACACTGGTTGTTGTTTTCTTTCCGTTTAGCTCCCGCATAGGCTATGGTCTCCACCGCCTTTGGGGCATAGGGCTTTGCAAGCTTACCGGCATTGGGGTCCGAGTAGAAGGTCTTGAAAATTTGCCGCGTCATCAAGGTGTCATCCTAGCTCCCAATCACAGCAGTATGTTCGACATGTTCATCCTCACTCGGCTTCCTGTGAATTACCGATGGATTTCCAAAGAGCAGATCGGGAAGATCCCTTTTATCGGTTGGGCGATGAAAGCCATGGGATGCTATTTCGTCCGTCGAGATCATTCAGACCATGATTTGAAGGTCGTGAAGCAAGTGGAGGCTGATCTCGCCAAAGGAGCATCCATTTGTATTTTTCCTGAAGGAACCCGAACTCGCACAGGGGAATTGCTTCCCTTCAAGAAGGGCTCTTTTCGGATCGCGCAAAATGCCGGGGTTCCAATGATACCGGTTGCCCTAGCCGGTACGTATTCCATCGCACCACCAGGAAAATTACCCCGGCGCTATGGTCATGACGTTACCATTCGTATCGGCAAACCTTTCTTCATTTCTCCATCCCAGCCACTGGACCAGGCGGTAGCCCAGTTCAGGCAACAACTCATCAGGCTTCTTGGCTAATCGTACCATGGGATGGTATATATTTAAGGCTCTTGCACGAGCCCTTACGTTCCGGGGAAGCAGAACAAAATGATTCAACAAGTAGCAAAAAAAATATTCGGGAGTCGAAACGACCGCGAACTTAAGCGAATTCGACCCCTCGTCGAAAAAACAAATTCATTTGAGAGTTCCATACAAAAGTTGTCTAATGAACAGCTTGCCGCAAAATCGGTTGAACTTAAGGAAAAACTGGCTCAGGGCGCCACTCTCGAGGACATTTTGCCCGAAGCCTTTGCCACCGTTCGCGAGGCTTCCAAACGCACGCTCAATATGCGGCACTTTGATATGCAAATTGTCGGCGGAGTCGTTCTTCATGAAGGCAAAGTTGCCGAAATGAAAACCGGGGAAGGAAAAACGCTTGTCGCCACTCTGCCGATCTACCTGAACGCGCTCACTGGCAAGGGCTCACACGTTATCACGGTCAATGATTACCTGGCCCATCGTGACAGTGAATGGATGGGTCAAATTTACCGTTTCTTGGGACTCAAGGTCGGCTGCATTGTGCATGGTCTTAATGACAATGAAAGACGTGAAAGCTACGGCGCTGATGTGACTTACGGAACGAACAATGAGTTTGGCTTTGATTATTTACGCGACAACATGAAGTTTCGGCTGGAGGACTATGTCCAGCGTGAACTCAACTATTGCATTGTAGACGAGGTTGACTCCATCTTAATCGATGAGGCTCGGACCCCGCTAATTATCAGCGGCCCCACTGATGATTCAACCGATAAGTATTATCTTATTAATTCGGTCATTCCTATATTGAAAGGCGAAGAAGACTACGCGGTGGATGAAAAAGCCCGTACGGCCGCTCTGACGGAAAACGGGGTTGCCAAACTGGAAAAAGCGCTCCGGGTCTCAAACCTTTACGCCCCGGAGCACATTGAGCTTGTCCATCACGTTCACCAAGCGCTCAAAGCACACGCACTTTTCAAGCGTGATGTGGATTATGTTGTTAAGGAAGGAGAAGTGATAATCGTCGATGAATTTACAGGAAGGCTGATGCCGGGCCGCCGATATAGTGATGGCCTCCATCAGGCTCTGGAAGCCAAGGAAGGGGTGAAGATTGAGAATGAAAATCAGACCCTTGCGACGATAACTTTCCAAAACTATTTCAGAATGTACAAGAAACTCGCCGGCATGACAGGTACGGCTGATACTGAAGCTGCGGAGTTTCAGAAAATATACAATCTCGAAGTAATGGTGATTCCCACCAATAAGCCGATGGTTCGTACCGATTCCCCTGATGTTGTGTACAAAACTGAGAACGCAAAATTCCACGCTGCCTGCAAAGAAATTGAGGAGCTTCATCAGCAGAAGCGGCCGGTACTTGTAGGCACACTATCCATCGAAAAATCGGAAACTCTGAGCAGCATTTTAAAGAAGCATGGGATTCCACACAACGTTCTGAATGCCAAACATCATGAGCGGGAGGCAGAAATAGTGGCTCAAGCTGGCCAGCCTGGAGCGGTGACAATCGCTACAAACATGGCAGGTCGAGGCACCGACATCGTGCTTGGTCCTGGAATTGCTCAAATGGGCGGACTTCATATTCTTGGGACCGAAAGACACGAATCACGTCGAATCGATATCCAGCTCCGCGGTCGTTCTGGCCGGCAAGGTGATCCGGGATCCAGTCGTTTTTACCTTTCTCTCGAAGACGATCTATTGAGAATTTTTCAGGGTGAAAAAATAAAGGGGTACATGGACCGCTTTAAAATGGAAGAGGATGTTCCCATTGAATCGCGGTTGATATCACGTGCAATAGAAAATGCACAGAGAAAGGTTGAAGCGCACAACTTCGATATCCGCAAGCACCTATTGGAATATGATGACGTGCTCAATAAGCAAAGAGAAGTAATCTATGAGTTGAGAAAGCTTATCCTAGCCGGACAAAATACACGGTCGCTTATTCTGGATATCGTTCGTGAGCAAATCACCAGCATTTTGGAAAGCTTTGCCGCCACCAAGTCAAAAACCGAATGGGATACGAAGGGTATCGGGGAAGCTCTGCTCTTTCTCTTTGATAATGATTTAGGAGCGCGCACTGTGGCCGAGCAAGTTGCCTCCCGGGAAGACCTTGCAAAGCAGCTCTATCAACGTGCGGAACAACTGTACGTTGAAAGAGAAAAAGCCATGACACCGGAAATCATGAGACAACTGGAACAGGTGGTTTATCTGGGTTCGATTGATTATTTGTGGAAAGATCACCTGCTCAATATGGATCATCTTAAAGAGGGGGTGGGACTGCGCGGATACGGACAGAAAGATCCACTGGTCGAATATAAGAAAGAAGGGTTTGCGCTTTTTAAGATGATGGATGACCAGGTCAAGACCGATGTGCTTACAAAACTCTATCGTGTTCAAGTCACTCGTGAGGAACAAGTTGAACAGATGCAACCTAAGCAACAGCGCATGAACTTTTTCCACGGCGAAGAGACCTCTTCTGTTCGCCAGCCGGTTCGAAAAGATCAAAAAGTGGGGCGCAATGATCCCTGCCCCTGCGG
>JACQOU010000403.1 GCA_016207775.1 Deltaproteobacteria bacterium | reverse complement strand
GCATATGCCTCACTGAGGATGATCGATGCATTTTTCTTGATATACGGAATACGGGTATCAATGCGACCGAGTAAAAGAGCCGTATCCAAGGCTTCATGGGGCGATCGAAAAATATGAGCCGGCCGATTGTGACAAGTAATGCAATCGACAACCTGAATTTTTTCATTAGTCAGCGAGGGTGCTGAAGGTGATTGATAGATGTTAGAGCGTCCATGCCGATCGGTTATTCGCACCCAAGGAATGACTTGCTGGGCCTCATCCAGGGCTTTAAATTCTATCTTATTCGCAATGCTCATATGCCAATGGATTCCCCCAACTGGGCCGTGCGAAGGGTCCGCACCCCCAACTTTTAGAAGCATACGAATAGTGTATGGTGTATTTGTTTTGTCAGCTAAGTAGTAAGTACGCACACGCTCGACATAGCCCAGAAACTTCTGTGGCCAGTGGCATTGTTCACAGGTTTCCCGCGCTGGGCGGAGATTTTTGATAGGGGTGCGGATAGGCCGTGGATACATTTTTGCAGCCGTGGCATAAACCTGGTAGGCACCAGAGAGTTTCGATCGGACGTACCAGGTGGCTCCAGGACCAATATGACAATCTGTACAAAGAACACGTGCGTGGGGAGAATTATAATAGGTGGTATTCTGTGGTTTCATGACTGAGTGACAGACCAACCCGCAAAATTCTACTGATTCGGTATACTGGTATGCGCGGTAAGAGCCGCTGATGGATAGTAATAAGAACACAACTGCAACCAGAAGCGTGATGAAAAAACGTCTTTGGTTTGACGGAAGATTAAAGTCAATGGCCGGCAGTGGTGGCACCACCGCTGACATTTTTCTGCGTCTGCGTCGCTCCAGCACCATGCCAACTAAAATGAACAATAATCCTGTCCCAATCAAAGAAGGGACGAGGAGATAAGTCAGAATTCCAAGATAGGGGCTCTTGAAGCCCACCGAGAAATCTAGAAGCATCAGCCACGCGCCGCTTAAGAAGCTTGTAGCAAAAATAATCAATCCCAGGTAACTGAGCCAATTTCTGATGAGCGTGGGATTAATAGGTAAGGACTTTGGCGGTCTGCGAGCACTCATGGTTCAGCTCATACCACCCTTTCCCTTTGAAAAGGAAGTGGGTACGTTAAGAGTTTAAGAAAACCTGAACGCCACGGCCCCGTACTGAAATTTTTGTCGCTTTTGCAAGGCTTGTGACTATAATATTTGCCATGAAAAATATCGATACTACCCCGGAAATGGTCCAAAAAATTTATGCTCGGATGGAAGATAGGTTGAAGCGCGTCCAGCAAAGAATTAAGCGTAAGGTCACGTTGGCTGAAAAAATTCTGTTTGGGCATTTAGAAAACCCGGAAACACAAGAACTGTCATCCGGCGAAAGTATTCTCAGGCTTTGGCCCGATCGAGTGGCCATGCAGGATGCCACTGCTCAGATGGCTCTGTTGCAGTACCTCGGCGCCGGCAAAAGCAGTACGGCAGTACCCACGACTGTTCATTGCGATCATTTAATACGTGCACAGCAAGGTGCCGGACCTGATCTTAAGCTCGCCAGCGAAGAAAATCGTGAAGTCTACAATTTTTTACAAGATGCTTCGGGAAAGTGCGGTATTGGTTTTTGGGGTCCTGGGGCGGGCATCATCCACCAAGTGGTGCTTGAAAATTATGCTTTTCCCGGTGGCTTGATGATCGGTACTGATTCGCACACGCCGAATGCTGGCGGGCTGGGAATGGCGGCCAGTGGTGTGGGGGGTGCAGATGCTGTGGATGTGATGGCTGGATTTCCCTGGGAAGTGAAGTACCCGAAACTGATTGGCGTTCTGCTAAAAGGGGAGTTGAAGGGATGGACATCGCCAAAAGACGTCATCTGTCATCTGTGCGGAGTGCTGACTACCAAGGGTGGCACCAATAAGATTGTTGAGTACTTTGGACCCGGTGCGCGGACAATCAGTTGCACTGGAAAGGCAACCATTACCAACATGGGAGCTGAATTGGGTGCTACAACCTCCGTTTTCCCATTCGACGAAAAAATGGATAAGTATTTAAGAGCAACGGGTCGTGCTGAGCTTGCCGCGCTGGCGAACAAATATCAACACCTTCTTGCGGCCGATCCCGAAGTTGAGGCAAGTCCCTCTCAATATTTCGATTCTGTCGTCGAGATTGATTTATCCACACTGGAGCCGCAGGTGAGCGGTCCTCATACACCTGATTTGGTGCGCGCGATTTCTAAATTGGGCTCAGAGGTGAAACAGAAGGGGTGGCCGGAGAAACTTTCTTCAGCGTTGATTGGAAGCTGCACCAACTCTTCATACGAAGACATCTGCCGGGCAGCTGACGTAGCGGAGCAGGCCATTACTCACGGATTAAAGGCTACCGTTCCACTGCTCGTTACACCGGGATCCGATCAGATTTATCAAACCATTCGGCGAGATGGTCAGCTCCAGAAACTTGAGGCCATTGGCGCACAGGTTTTGGCGAATGCCTGTGGGCCCTGTATCGGACAGTGGAAACGAGATGATGTCAAAAAAGGGATGCCGAACTCTATTCTGACCACTTACAATCGCAATTTTCCTGCGCGCAACGATGGTAACCCTGAGACTTTGGCGTTTATCAGCAGCCCCGAGATGGTTGTCGGTGTCGCTTTGGGCGGCCGATTATCTTTTAATCCTATGACCGATGAACTGACGACTTCAACAGGAAAAAAAGTTCGCCTGAAGCCACCTGAAAGAGCGCCAGAAGTGCCTACCAATGGTTATGCCCAGTCGAAAGCGGGATACATTGTACCTCCGGAAGATAGTTCAAAAGTCGAGTTGAGGGTGGACCCCACTAGCCGTCGTCTGCAACTTCTCAAGCCTTTTGCGCCCTGGAATGGGAAAGACTTTGAAAGGTTGCCTTTACTGCTCAAGGTCAAGGGAAAATGTACGACGGATCATATCTCTCCCGCCGGTATTTGGCTAAAGTTCAGGGGTCATCTGGATAACATCAGCGATAATATGTTCACGGGTGCCATTAATGCGTTTAGCGGTGAAGCCGGCAAGGGGACGAATCTGATAACGGGAGAGAAAAACCTGGCTATTCCAGTGATTGCAAGAGCGTATAAAGAAAAAGGAATGCGATGGGTTGTGGTGGGGGATGACAACTACGGTGAAGGAAGCAGCCGGGAGCACGCCGCTATGTCCCCACGCCATTTGGGGGCGGCAGCCATCATTGTTAAAAGTTTTGCACGAATCCATGAAACCAATTTGAAAAAACAAGGTATTTTGCCGCTTACTTTTGCAAATCCGGCTGATTATGAAAAAGTGAGGGTGGCCGATCGGGTGAGCATTTTGGGGCTGGCAGGTTTGGTTCCGGGTAAAGAAGTAGCGGCAATACTCTGCCATGACGACAACACAGAGGACCGAATACAGCTACGGCATTCTTTAACTGCAGAGCAGATCGAGTGGTTTAAAGCGGGTTCGGCACTTAACATCTTGGCTCGAAAATAAATGTCTATTGTCCTGGATTTTGCGTCGTATCCCACACAATGGGTTGACCATGACAAAACGATGAAGCCATATGTGTGGTCTCACCGCGTGATCGATTGGGCAAGACAGTTGTGTATGCTGATCATCCTGGTGTTTTTTCTCTTTGGTGGGCATGCGGCCCGGCTGGAGAATTGGGCATTTAATCATACGGGCTCTCTCTTTATTGCCTGGCTTCTGTTCTTTGGCAGTTTTGCACTCGTCCTAAAAGTTTTGTTTTTTCCGTTTGATATTGCTTCGGAAATCATTGAGAAGAGATTCCACTTATCCAAGCAATCCTGGCCCTCCTGGTTGTGGGACAAGGCAAAAGCTCTTATGGTGGGAGGGGTGATTGGCGTTCTGGTATTTGCCATTCTGTATCTTTCTGTCAGAAATTTTGGAGATTACTGGTGGGCCGTTTGCTGTACTTTACTGGTTTTGGTTTCTGTAGTGCTCGCTCAGCTTACACCTGTATTGCTCATTCCGATTTTTTATAAACTTGTTCCTATGGAGACGGGGCCACTGAAAGAACGGCTGTTGGATTTGTGTAAAAGGTTCGGAATCGCCGTAAAAGAAGTTTATCATTTGGGTTTAGGTGAAAAGACAGAGAAGGGAAACGCTGCTTTTGCGGGGCTTGGTCGTACTAAGAGAATTCTTATTGGCGATACCATATACAAGAAATTTACAGCTGAGGAGGTGGAAGCTGTGTTTGCCCATGAATTGGGGCACCAGGTTCATAACGATTTGTGGAAAGGCATATTCGTTAATACGGTTCTTATGTTTGTTGGCTTTTTTGTGACCGAATGGCTTTGCGGTCAATACATTCTTTCCTATTTTAATACCTTGCTCGATCACCCCATGGGCATCTTTCTATTTCTAATCGTATTGAGCATTGTGCAAATGCCATTAGGAGTTTTCGGGCTTGCCTATACCCGGCACAGTGAAAAGGCGGCAGACCATTTCGCAACTAAAAAAATTGGCATGGGTGGTCAGCTTGCTAATGCGCTCGAGAAACTAACTTTGCAGAATTATGGCCTTTTTAGACCCCATCCGTTTATCGAGTTCTTTACGTACTCGCATCCGGCCCCTTGGCGGAGGATCTTGGGGTTACGAGCTGGATAGGTACATCCTTCCTTTGCGGAAGAGAGCGTCCGGAAAGCAAACTCAGCCAAATTGATTACTCATCCCTTCAATTACTTTTACTTTGACTAGAAGGGCAGCTTCCTTTAGTTATTATCTTTGTCGATTTGATGACCTCTGGGCAGGGTGCCCACAGTCTCGTCTAGTTCGGCTCCCCAGACCGGAGGTTTCGCAATGGGAAGAAAACTTTACGTTGGTAATTTACCGTTTTCAGCAACCGAGAGCACACTGAGCGACCTGTTTTCACAGGTCGGTACAGTAGAGTCAGCTCGCTTAATCACAGATCGCGACAGTGGCCGATCCAAGGGATTTGGTTTCGTCGAAATGTCGACGGATGATGAGGCACAGAAAGCCATTTCCCAATTAAATGGAAAAGAAGTCGAGGGTCGCGCCCTTACCGTGAATGAAGCACGACCGCAAGAGCCTCGTTCAGGCGGAGGAGGCGGCTTCGGAGGTGGTGGCGGACGTGGTGGCAGAG
>JACQOU010000383.1 GCA_016207775.1 Deltaproteobacteria bacterium | reverse complement strand
GTGGTGGAATGGCAGACACGTATGGCTTAGGACCATATGGGGAAACCCGTGGGGGTTCAAGTCCCTCCGGCGGCAGGGATCCATAAGCAACTCACTTAATGCGCGGCAAACATAGTCAAAAAGCACACCCAATTTAGCATAATCGGAAAACGCAGTCGTATAAGGGCCTATTACGTAAACTCACCTCTGCCGAATTTCGGGCCTTAATGCCGCCTAAGCTTAAATTGGTCGACAGTCTTTTCAAAATGGCGCGCTTTTCGGGAAGTTTGCCGGTTGGGCGCCAATCTCAATTAGTGGCTCCCGGTCTTTCTGGGCACACTTAGTTGAGAATTCTGTCCAGGTTGATAGTCGCCGCGAAACATTTCCTTATTTGGCCTCTCTTGATAGCTAATGTAGTATCGAATTTCCTCCTGAGCGTCTAACAGTTGCTTTGTTGCTTTTTTCTGCTCTTTTGGAAAGCTTTTCAGGGTATTGCATGATGCCTGCATTTGCTCGGTGCGCGCCTCATAAGCAGGGTGCGTATTTCGAAAAGCGGCTCTTGGTGGAAATTTTTTTCTAAACTGTTCGATGCTTTTTAGACTATCAATAGCGGCGGTAGGGTCAAACCCGGCACCCAACATTAACTGTAACCCTGTGTAATCCGCTTCGAACTCAAGCTTCCTATGAAAAGATTCTCTGTCTAGGGTGTCTGAATGCTCTTCACTAAACTGAATTTCACGTGGCAAGTGTGCCATTGTTGAGTGTGCAAGCTCGTGCGCTATTACAGCAGCTAATTCGTCTTCATTTTGCGCCAGCAAAACTTCTCGAGCTAAAACATAAATCAAACCACCCGCATTTTGTGAACTAATTTCTGCGTCCTTGGGTGATGGTGGGATTATCTTTATCTCAAGATTCTGCTTCTTTGCGCAATCAGCCAACTTATTTTTTTGGATCAGTTGCTGCAGAATTACCCGACCTAGTTGGTGAGTTTTTGGTAGAAAAAACTTTTCAAGAGACCGTTCAGGGAACCTCTCTGGGTCCATATATTCGTAGAGCAAATAGTCCACCAGCGATTCACGTCTAAGTCTAGCAGATTCATGCAAAGCTTTCTCCTGTACATCTTTGGGCAAAGATAAGCCATTCACTAGGATGTTAGCTTTGTCTTGAGAAAAAGCCTGGTACAAGTGCGAGCAAACAACGTACAGAGCGAGAAATGCTTCTATCCTTTTGTTCATGGTGACTGAACGATGCAAATGCTGAGCCATTCGAATAGGCATGTGAAAGCAGCCTGAATACGCCAAGACTCTAGCCGGGTACACAGGATAAAAGTGGTATTTTGGTATACAGAGTCGCTTTTACCTATGAATTCAAGAAGTACAAAGCTGTGGTGGTTTGTCTGTCTTCTTTGTCTGTCTCTGTTTGCGGCACGAGCCGGCGTGGCCGCAAAGAACCCCTTTCACGAAGCTCGGGTGCGTAACTTGCTGTCGGGTCTGAAAACGACGGATGCACATAGAATCTGGGAAATTCTTCGCGAACTTGAAGATATGGATCTCATCTCGTCCGTGGCCGAAAGTATGTCAGAAGAAATCGGGATCGCAGTTCGGCCGCATTTGGAAGGCCCTGAAAGCCTCAGAGCCCGATACATTCTTAAGGTGATCGGGGACAGTTCGTCAGAATACCAAGAGTATTTAATCAATTGGATTGATCATTACACGGATTACCGTTCTACAGCCGATAATTACATTAATGAGTTGGCTAAGGTAAAAAATCTGACGGACAAGAGCTGACGATTCCTCATCAAGAATGCGACAGAGGAGCGGGTGACAAAACGCGCTTTAGAGTACATCGAAGGAATTGTGTTCCGACTCAGGTTGTATTCCGGAGAGCGTGCTAACTTTCCCGTTCAAGATCTTGGGAAGCGAGCCATTGAACTTGCCCAAGGCCTTGAATCTCAAACTAAGGGCCGGTGGGGTAAAGGTGCTATTGCAAAAACCAATTTGATGAATCGAGCGCTTGCTGCTTGTGAAATTCTTACGGGTGTCAAAATCGAGCCATCACAGTTGCCCGAATGGAAGTCGTCAACTCCTTTGGTGGCAGAAGCACCAGAGCCCGAACTTGATAATCGTGCACAGGCAGCTCTTGCAACCCACGAGCCAAAAATCATTGCACTGACCCTTGACGCCTTGGTCGGAAAATCAATTGCAGATCTAAAAACGCTATTAATGCCAATCAAAGGTTCAAATTTTTAGCCTTTAGCGTTTCTCATTTGTTATTTAGCGTCAATTTAGGATGAAAACTTTTCTGCCTACACTTCATCAGAAGAACAAATAAGCAATTCACCCACTTATCAAGTCACATCCTAAATTGACGCTAAATAACAAAAGAGAAATGCTAAAAGCTAAAAGACCTCAACCTTTGATTCGCATTATTAATGATTCAAGAGAGCTTGGACGCCAACCGCGTTCCTCCCGATAAAGTGGCACAAGCAGAAGAAATTCTTCAAACGAATTTCCCGCGTCTCACAGGTCAAATGTCACGGGCTCAAATAACCCGATGCATTCAAAGTCTCGTAGCCATGGCGGCAGGGAAGGTTGAGTAGTATTACCAACCCACCGAAGCATAACGGTATCCATAGTCTGCGCTGCCCCTGCGCCGATAGGGAGGATGGAGTAGATCGGTAAGAGCTGTTGCTTACGGCTTATCGACTGTCCAAACCATTTTTTCAGCCTTAAGACCGACGTCGTGACGCGAATTTACTGTGATAGAAAATCCGTTTTGCAAAGGCAGAGGCGTAGCCGTGCATCCAATATTGTTATTGTAGAAATAGGTGTACGAATAGACATTTGTGGACGAATATACTGGAACGTTTCCGTAACCCCCATAATGAGTAGTGTAAGATCCTACTCCCGAATATGCCTTGGGCTCTGATGCAACCGGAAAATGAATATCGTGTTTTTGTCCAGCTATTTCGACCGAGGCATCGAGGTATTCATATTTCGTTGCTTCTGTCTTTGAAGACCGAAGATAAAACTGAAAGCAGGCACCGGCCTCGACGAGCCGAAGCCTCTTTTGAATACTTGCTTGAATGAGTTGGTTAGATTTTTTTTCTCGGTACCCCTCGAGTGTCTCCTCTGCTCTGATGACGGCGGCAGTAATCGGAGTCACTTCCACCTCGAGCGACTTTGCTGTTCGCGGGTTGATCGTGACTCCACGGATCAAGTTTTCACGCATTTGTGCTATGTCACTTTCTTGAACCACCTTCGTTTCATCCTGCTTATTAGCAAAGTATTCATATTTTGACTTTGCCTTTGCGGGCGGTCCAAATGAACAGCCACTCAAGAACAATGAAATCACTCCCAACACCAACGAACCATAAGCAATGCGCACACCCACTACAAAGCCTCCTGAATATCAATTAATAGTAGTGTCCTGTATTCTTTCTGTTGAAAGCAATGCGTTTCTCCGTGCATACATGCGATAATTAGTGTTATCAAAAGGAACAAAGAATCAAAACCAGGGACGGCATGTGACCAAATCAGCAAGTCAGCAAGGAAGCGCGGTGTGGGGTTTCAAATGAACATTAAGGTAGGGGCATGGGGATTAGCCTTCGCTGCTTTTTCTGCTCTTAAGATGCTTGCTGCTAGTGGCGACGGAAACTTCCCCATTAGCTATTGGTGGGGTCCGCCCGAGAGTCATAATACCCTTTCAACCTGGCAAACGGTGGCTGATGCGGGCTTTACATTTGCTGGACCGACTCGACTTTACACTACTCAAGAGAACAATCTTAAGATGTTGGATTTTTGCAAGCAAGTGGGAATGGCTGCGTTAGTGAGCGACACGGCCATAAGAGATAGAGTAGTGACCCAGGAGGGATGGAAGAAAGCGCTTGAACATAGAGTGCGCGGTTATCGAAACCACGAGGCTCTCCTCGGTTATTACCTCGCTGACGAACCGCTTGCCAGTTATTTTGGGGCCATGTCGGAAGTTCAAGAAGCTATTGTCGGTTTGGATCCCACGCATTTGATTTACGCGGCTCTTATGCCCATTTATGCGACACCTTACCAGTTGCAAAGTGTGACGTACGAACGTTATGTGCGAGAATACGTCAATCACATGAAGCCTGCCGTGCTTTCATGGGATCATTATCCATTCAGACGCCAGAGCCGCAATTACTTTGAAAATCTCGATGTCATGATCAATCATGCAAAAATTCATGGATCGCGCCCTTGGCACATCATCGAGGGGGTCGGGTGGTCGGGAAAGCCTGACCCTACAGAAGAGCAATTACGGTGGCAGATTTATACATCATTAGCTTATGGTGTGAAGGGGATCTTATATTTTTTCTACTGGCCTTTGGAGGGGAAAGACTGGGAGGGTCATGGAATTGTAGATAAGAATGGCCAGCCCCGCAGCCCTTACTACACCATCAAACGAATGAATGGGGAGCTGAGTCGAGTCGGAAAACATTTGTTGCCTCTTCGTTCGGATGGCGTCTACCACGTGGGTGCTCTTCCGGGAAGCGCTAAACCGCTGCCCTCCGGATTTCTTATCGAGTTTCCCAAACCACAGGAACTGGTCGTGGGATACTTTGAGCCCGAATCAGGACCGCAGTTCAAATATGTCATGGTGGCCAACAAGTACCACGATAAAGCACAAACGATTATCGCTTCAGTGAATGAACAAGTGACCGATGTATGGGCTGTAGATTCCCACAGCGGTCACTTCGAACCTGTGCTGCTCAAGGGCCGGCAGTTTGTGTTGAACCTTGCGGCTGGTGAAGGTCGTCTACTGCGCATTCAAGATTGGCGACAAGAAATTGCGTTTGAATCGTATACAGAACCACAGCT
>JACQOU010000369.1 GCA_016207775.1 Deltaproteobacteria bacterium | reverse complement strand
GGCGGTGGCAATTGAGGTGGGGGTCTCTTGCTTTAACGCAGAATCGGTCAGTGAGCTGGAACTTCTCAATACACTTGCGATAAAACGCTCGGTAAAAGTAGCGGTTAGCCTTCGTATCAATTTAGGCATCAGTGCGCATACTAACCGTCACATTGCGACTGGCGTACGAAACAGCAAATTCGGAATACCCTTTCCCGAGCTTCCCTCTACTGTCAGCGAAATGCATCGATGGGGTAATCTCGAATTGCATGGGCTTGCTTGCCACCTGGGAAGCCAAATCACAACGCTTCGGCCTTTTCAGCACGCAATACGGAAAATGAAGGCACTTGCTCTTTCCCTCGTCTCGTCGGGCATCCCCCTCAAACATCTCAATCTCGGCGGAGGGTTTGGAATCGAATATAAGAATGAAAAACTTCCTTCCCTAGAAAAGTACGCGCAAGTTTTTGTTAGCGAGCTTAAGAATACAGGACTTGAGCTTGTCGTGGAGCCTGGGCGAAGTATCGTCGGTAGAGCGGGTATCCTGCTTTGTCGCGTTCTAAACACAAAAAAAACAGATTCGAAGCTCTTTGTCATCGTCGACGGCGCAATGAATGACCTGATGCGGCCAGCGCTTTACAACGCTTATCACAACATCCAGCCTGCTCTCGTTCGCACGAATACAAATAAATCCATCGTTGATATTGTCGGACCCATTTGTGAGAACACGGATTGCCTGGGAACCAAGAGAAAACTGGTCCTCCCCAATGTGGGGGACCTTTTATTCATCACTCATTGTGGGGCCTACGGGTCTTCAATGGCATCCAACTACAATGCAAGGCTTCGAGCTCCCGAAGTGCTGGTCGAAGGTGACCGCTTTTCCCTAATCCGACGCCGGGAAGCCATGCAAACATTGTGGGCAATGGAAGAATTTAACCCTTGATTACCAGCACACCCGTTCCGCTTATCTTATCCGCTTTCAGATCTTGAAGGGCACGGTTCCCCTCCTCCAACGGAAAGACAGTTACCTTAGGGCGGATGGGAATCTCGGCAGCCTGGCTTAAACACTCTATTCCATCCACTCGAGTGTTGGCCGTAACCGAACACAGGTTTCTCTCGTAGAAGAGATGTTTTTCGTAGTTCAGTGGCGGAATATCGGAAAGATAAATCCCTGCCAGCACCACGGTCCCACCCCTTTTTGTGACACTCAGAGCACTGGGTACCACTGTTCCAACCGGGGCAAAGATTATTACGCTATCAAGCATTGCCGGCAGCGTACCGGTCGAATCTCCAACCCAATCAGCTCCTAAGTCTTCTGCCAATTTTCTGTGATTTTCCGATCGACTGACCACACAAATCTGGTGGCCTCTATGCTTTGCAATTTGGATAATGACGTGCGCGGAAGAACCAAAACCAAATATGCCGAGCGTGCCTTTTGCTGGAAGTTGGCTTCGCTTTAAAGCGCGATATCCGATAATCCCAGCACATAGCAAGGGGGCGGCCTCTGCGTCTGAAAAAATGGCTGGAATTTGGTACGCGTAGTTCTCATCAACCGTTGCAAATTCGGCAAATCCCCCATGCGCGTGATACCCGGTAAACAAGCATTTCTCGCATAAGTTTTCCCGGTCGGATCGACAAAAGGCGCACTGTCCGCAAGTATGGCGAAGCCAGGCAACTCCCACTCGATCGCCGATTCGGAAGCGCCGGCTACCGGGACCGACCTGATCGACGATTCCGACTATCTGGTGACCAGGTACTAACGGAAACTGATGCGTTTTGAGCTCTCCTTCAATAATGTGAAGATCGGTTCGACAAACAGCACAAACATGGACCTTTAACCGGATTTCACCTTGGCCCGGAACCGGATCGTCCACCGTTTCAAACTTCAGTGGATTATTTTCAACTGGGCCATTGCGAGCCAGGACCAATGCTTTCATGGCGAAGCCGTCCGTGAATTTTTCTTGCTAAACTCCTTCTGAAAATCCACTTTTCCATCCCCATCCACCAAGCTTAGCGTGACATTATCCTTTTTAAACAAAAAGTGTCCGAAGCCCAAAGTACTGGAGGAGAAGACGGTGCCTTTTCCGCTGCCGGTAGGACGAGTTTGAGCGGCTGCACCGCTTACAACGTAAACCGGCTGTCCTTGTTCGATAATCACTTGCCTATCATGATCATGGCCACTGAGATAAAAGTCTGCTTTTCCTTTAATGATGGGTAATAGTTCCTTAATTAACTCCGATGTGTTGCCATGTTGACCATACGAAAGAATCGGATGGTGACCATAGACTATTTTCCAAAATGCATTTGATGAACTAAGCACCTGATTCAGCCACTTGCCCTGCTCTTCATCGAACTGGTTTGTATCAAGGGCAATTAATTGCACGCCTTCTTTCTCAAAACTATAGAAGCGACTGGGCATATGCCACCATTTAGACTCCTGCGTATATCCCAACTGTGCCTGCACATTTCCCTGATAATCGTGATTTCCAAGGACCGGGAAAAAAACCAACTGCAGAGCACGGTAGGGATCAAGGAAATGGGTCTTCCATTTGGGGTCACTGGTGGATGAAACGCCTCGCGGTAAAAAGTTATCCCCCAACGCTAAAACAAACTGGCAAGGATGCTTGGTGCAGTAGCGGGACATCGAGCCAGCAGTCAAAAACTGAGCTGGCTCTCCAGTACCCGAATCACCAAAAAACAGAAAACCGGAGGATGCACCAGTTTGCGGTTTTGCAAGGCACTGGAACGACAGAAAGATAAGCAGAATAATTTTAATAGTATGTTTTTCCATAGTACGTGTATTAAACAAGGCCTCTTACGACGTCACAAGGGAAAAGATGGACCATCATTCCGCGAAGTGGCAGTATTAGTTGGAGGCGCAACTTACGTGACCACTTTGGGTGCAGCACTAATTTTTGTTGGCATACTCTTGCAGTCATTTCTTGGGGCGGATCAGCAACAATTGCTTAGAGCGGATCTCAACCCACAAAAATCCTCACAAGACATTGTGGGCGATCTAAAACCTCATCCTATCGATCTTGCAAAACATATTATTCGAAACACAGTGTTTCCAGCGAGCGGAACCTTAAAGAGCTACCTAGAAACTCTGCCAACTGAATTTTCATACGACCTGCTCAAATTGGGTGGCCAAAGCACATTGCTGGATGCGGGCTGTGGTGAAGCTTACTTTGCTGAACAATATGTGGCCCTCACGAGTGATATCGAGCAACAAAGAATCTTAATTGGCCCAGTTCTGATGAACTTTAAGGCTTTACTGAGTAAGCCCAGTTTTCAGCGGGCAAAGACCGTAGCCGTCGATTTGAAGATCCGCCGAACGGGCATTCCAAGTTACGGTGGCAGATTGAAAATATTGACCGGGCGATTTTTCGAAGAAATTCCCATTGAAGATATTGGCCCTACCGATCTGATCACGGACCTTTTCGGAGTTTTCGCTTACTCGCCAAGAGTGGATGACGTACTGAGAAGATACTTTTCACTGCTGAAGAATCAGGGAACGCTTTACATCTTTTTTGGCGACGAAAAAGAAAACTACGGCCTAAAAAGTTTCATTGAGAAACAGGGTGGTAAAATTCCGCTCATCGAATGGGTACGCAGAATTCCTGGCCTGCAGGTGACCACTCTGAAAGGGAGCGGTGGCGGCAGGACCGCTGGCATCAGCCTAAAAATTCAAATCAAGAATAGACCAGACATCCTAGTACCCGAGCTCAACCTGTGGCACATTAGTGATAAGCACTCGGGTCCTCCGATACGAACCTATAAGCTAAAGATCGAATGATGAGTTGACTTCCGCGTCAGACTTTACTTAAATTGCTTACTTTTAAGGATATCAGTATGGCCAAACATGCATCGGCTCGAAAAGCGGCAAGGCAATCTCTCAAAAGACAACAAGCAAACACCACCGTTCGTTCAAAGTGCAGAACGGCCGTCAAAAAGCTGCGTACTGCATTGACAGCCAAACCTGCCAATTTAGAGGATGCGAAAAAACAGTTGGGCGGGCTACTGAGCGAAACCCAGCGTGTACTAATGAAAGCTGCTTCCAAAAATATAATCCGTTTTGGAACCGCATCTCGCCAGATCTCTCGCTTGAGCGCAGCGGTATCCAAGGCGTTAACCCCACGCTAGCACATCAACCACTTTAAAATAAAAAAGCGGTTGGGTTAGTGCGCTATTGGACGATGTATTTACACTCGCTTAGTTTTCCTGAGGATTGGTGGGAGTTGGCTCCTCTGCCATCTCCATTGTGGTAAAGGTAGAATCCCTTGCCACATGGTCGCCCTTCAACGGAGGTACAATCCTTTGTGGACGGTTCTACAGCAAACTCCCAAGAAAAGTCTTTACAGCCGTGTACAGAGTCTTTGGCATTCCAGTTCTTCCACTCGCGATACGGTCTGGGCCGTTCCCAGTCCTCAGCACAGAGATCGAGAGTTGCTATGGGCTTTTCATATCCATAGCTTAGTTCCGCTCTACAAAAACAATCACACTTCCCAGTCACCACCCGCATTCTTTCCCCTTGCTGCCTGTAAGCACTGTGTTCCGCAAGTGCAACTCCGCAGAAAATCGCAATCACAATCCCAACGCCTAAACTTTTCATATACCCACCTCTCTTAACCGCTGTGTGAGTGCAAACGCAGTGCCATCCTCGGCTAGGCATCACCCGCGCCTCTGGTGCTCACTCTCCATCTCAGTCCTCCATCTCAATTCCCGCTCCCATCCCAGCCGCCATCCCCGTTGTCACTCCCACAGCCAGCGGGGCAGTGCCGTTGATCGCTGGCCAAATCCCCAGAAAATAGACGTCCACACCAAGGATACGGCTCGCGAGCCACCCTCGCGCTCCTGCAAGCCCCCGGCCAGCCGGCCAATCACTAGTCAAACCCACGGGTCTCTATCCTTTTTGTGTATGCACTTGATTGCACGACAAGACGTAATGTGAGTTGAGGTAGTAGCCGCACACCTGCATCATTTTTAACCTGAAATCAGTCATGTTTCGGTAGCTAAGAGCCCTTCTTTTGAAGGTTTAATAACCTGTTCGGACAGTCCATGCCCTGAAAGATGCATCATCTTATGGTGTGAGGC
>JACQOU010000368.1 GCA_016207775.1 Deltaproteobacteria bacterium | reverse complement strand
TCTTAATCCGTTACAGGGATTTTATCCTTATTTTCGATAGTGGACTCCCGAGAAACCGGCGGGTTTTCGAACCTTTACTGACGAGGTTCGAAACCCGCCGGTGTTATTCGCTTAAAACCAATAGTCAGTACGGTAGTTTACGCTAGAGCGTATGGGTTTGAGTTTGGATAGATCCAGCTCCTCTATTTTCTCACAATAAAATCGGTGAGGTTCATTGTCGTCTGGGACAAAGGAAACATCAACAAACTTAATATAATTTGTTTCCTCAGGATCAAGACCAACAAATTCTTTAAGTTCTTTGCAAGAAGAGGAAATTTTATCCATCCAGTAAAGTTCCCCTTTCTGGAAACGGACACGCATTTCAGCATAGGTGGCTACTAAATAGGCTGTATCATAATTGGTACCGATGCCGCCCTTTATCAAGGAAAACCCATGTTGTGAACAGTAATTTATTGCGTTAGCCAAAGAAAGTTCTACATCCGGTGCAAGAATGCTTCTCCCTTTTGAAGAAACGTTCACTTGGTATTTATATAGCGATCGAGTATTCGTTAGAAGGGCAGCATCAGTTACTTTAAGATAGGTCTGGGCATCCAATCTTTCGCCTTTTTGTGATGCCATGAACTCATGGAAATAGCGGGCAAAATGCGAATTGTAATGATGGTGAAAGTCAGTTGCCTCCTTATAAATCACCTCATGAAGAACGAGTCCGGCCCTGCTATCGTTATCGAGTAAATCCCAAGTTTCCTGATGAACAAGGAAGGTAGGTTCACCCGGAAGTACACCGAATCTTCTTATGGCTAGCTGCTTAAGTTCACAACCAGGTTCGCTAGGAGTCGGCCCCATATCGGAAATGAATTTTAGGGGTGTGGTAACAAACTTCACATTATCCCCAACAAAGAAGAGGCGAACCACTTCACGGTAACGCTCTGCACGGGGGCGATCGAATCTCTCAATCCTTCGGATTACGATTTCTGTCTTTTCCTGGACACTTAATTCCTTGGCACCCAGGACAGGGGTAAACCCCAATATATTGCTTCCCTCCCAGTAATCGTAAAGTACGGCCGTCGGCCCGCTGGGGGACTGGCAAACCACAGAATGGCCCCCATTTCCAACGTCCGATCCAGCTATCGCATGGCTGATGCCAAAGAAACTGAAAACTAAAAACAGACCCAAAAGATACATTTTAATTCGATTCATTGTTTACCCCCTCTCATTTTTGTTAGTGGAAAAAGTTGAACTGATAACGTATAAACCTCTGTTTTTTCCCCCGCTTCAAGCAAACGACAGAGCCTTCGCCGAAAAGCTAAAATCATCTTTCGTGCTCTGGGTAAATTTGCGGGAGCTACGGCCATGGTAATGGCACTGATATCCCGATATCGTGCCGGAACTTCATATATCAAGCGTCGCACAAGACCTAACATCCCCCAGTGAAAATTTTGAATAGCGCGATTGCCTGACTTTTCAGAGACCGCATAAAACGACGGCATGATTCGAAACGATTTCCCTGTACGCTCGATTAGACCCGCTGCCTCTAACCGCTTAAGAGTTTCCCTTACCTCTTTCCGCGTGAGACCTAGACGTTTGGAGATCCAGGCGCAATCCCATTTGGCACGAGCAAGCTCAAGAACATGCAAAACGGCAACAGAGCGCCAATCGGAAACAATGGCGAATTTATCCAGGGTAAGCTCCGGATAATGCTCTACCTGCTTTAAATTTTGTTTCGAATCGATCTCAGAAAAATTCTCTGAAAGCGCATCCCAAAATTCCATCCGTTCCTGAGGGGAAAGGTCAAGGCCTTGGAGAAGCTTGGGTATCAATTTCCGACTCAGTGGTCTTTTTCCCGCAACGACTTGCGAAAGCGTGGAAGGAGAGGTTCCGATACAACGAGCAAATGAACGTAGTGAAAAAGCAGGATTCCTATTTCGCCTCTTTTCCAACTGGTTCGCTAACCAAGTTCGATATGGGTTAATGTGGCCGACCGGATTATCTTGCATACGTTAATGATAGGGACCTCATATCTTAATCGGCAAGTAGATTTAAAAAAAAGTGTTTCGTTTTTTGAAACACCTTATAAGTTTTGTGACTACAACAAGTTTAACCCTTTTTGCATTTTTCAAAGCCGCTGTTGCCTAGTCCTGCTTTCAATAAGAAAAATTGAGCAATTTCCAATGGTGCAATCCTATACTGGCCACCCTGGTAAAAGCCATATCTGTAAATAAGATGCGGGGTTAAACCGTCGATAGTAAGCTTTTTGTTATCTGAATTACGCGTGAAGGTCAGAACAAGGTCAGTAAAAAGCTCATCATTAAAGAAACTTCCCTGAACCCCTGCTCCTACCCAGCCGGTCTGTGGAATATTACTCTCATAATTGTATCGTCTTCTTTCGTTCTCGCCGGTGGGTGGCTCAACGTCGTGCCAGGTGCCTGGCAGCATAGGACCGACATTCACCGTGTAGGTCTGTCCGCCAAAATAAAAACTAAAACTCTCTGGCCTTCCTCGTTTACCAGGCATTCGGTAGAGTTCTTCGATAGCCATTAGAATGGGCTCGGCAAGCTTTTGATGATTGAGCCCCATTTTTTGAACCTGTTTATTGTCCTCCAACAATACGTCTTTAAGAGTCTGCCTTTTTGTTATAAATCCGTCAGAAGACGCTCGAAAACCCACATTCCAACTATCCTTCCACCGTGCTGGAAACTTAATACTATTCCTCGGGGTGGAAATATAGGGATACACTCCTTTTTCCGATGGATCGTACAGTTCGGGGGCATGGGCGCGTTCGTCGAGATATTTCATGCTCACACCTGTAATGCTTTGTGCGCCGTTTATAATTGAATCGCAGTTTACTCCGGCTATGAGGAACGTCTTCTTTCCATCCTTCTCCCAATCTTTTTGGTAGTAAAAGGGTTCCGGCCTAATCTTTGCGTAAGGGTACTCGCTATAGAAAGCTGCCTCGTCAAGTCTCGACAGTATTTCCAAGCTATCTTGTTCTCTTACGTTAACCTGGTATTTAGGTGGTACGTGACTAGTAGCACGTGGGACATTTCGGGCGTGATCAGCGAAAACAGATGAGACCAATAAAGCAACCATTGTTAACAGATTAACCATTTTACCTATCCCGATATTTTGCAGGGGCAGGCTTAAGACTCCTGCTTCTCCAAATTGCAAAAATCGCCGGATAAACCAATAGCTCCATCGCAAAGGAAGTGATAATTCCACCGAGCATCGGAGAAGCGATCCGCTTCATTACATCGGCACCGGCATTGGCGGTGCTCGACCACATGATCGGTAAAAGCGCAAACAAAAGGCATGCCACCGTCATTATTTTGGGCCTGACCCGCTTTACTGCCCCATGGTAAATGGCATCACGAAGATCATTAAATGTCGCCATTTTGCCTGACTTTTTGGCCGAATCATAAGCAAGATCGAGATACAAGAGCATGAATATCCCGGTCTCTGCATCTACGCCTAAGAGGGCAATTAGGCCTACCCATACGGCGATACTCGTATTGTATCCCAATATAAAAAGTAACCAGACAGCTCCCACAGCAGAGAATGGCACGGCAAGAAGTATGATGCCGGTCTTTGCCCAGGATTTTGTATTGGCGTAAAGAAGAAGACAGATAAGAAAAAGAGTGATGGGAACAATCAGTCTTAGCTTTTCACCGACTCGAATCATGTTTTCGTATTGGCCACTCCAGGACAGAACCGTTCCGGCCGGTAGCTTGATTTGTTGGGCCACTGTCTGCTTGGCTTCCTTCACGTAGCTTCCAATGTCCCGGTCGACCACATCCACATAGACATAGCTCGATAGCATTCCGTTTTCATTACGAAGCATGGCCGGCCCACTCAGCATCTCAATATCCGCTACCTCGCCCATCGGGATTTGGGCTCCAGTTGAAGTGACTATCAGCACTTTCTTAAGCGCATCAGGGTCTGATCGAAAATCTCGCGAATAGCGAACATTGATCGTGTAGCGCTCTCTTCCTTCGATGGTTTTTGAAATGGGCTCCCCGCCAATGGCCATCATCAATGTCTCTTGCGCTCTTCCAATGCCAATGCCGTAACGCGCAAGCTTTTCGCGATTAAATTTGAAATCAAGGAAGTATCCACCTCCTGCTCGCTCGGCTAGCACGCTTCTTGTGCCTCGAACCTTGGGCAGCAACCTTTCGATCTCAATTCCCACCCTCTCAATTTCATTCAGATCCCCGCCTAAGACCTTAATGCCGATAGGCGTTCGAATCCCAGTCGTGAGCATGTCAATGCGAGCTTTGATGGGCATTGTCCAAGCATTGGAAGTTCCTGGGAATTGGGTCTTAGCGTGCATTTCACTAACCAACTCTTCCCAAGTCATGAACCTTGGCCAGAAATAAGTGAAGGGGCCTTGCAAGAATCTCGGCAAAAATGAGTACCAACGCTTCATCTCGCGCCATTGTCGCTGCGGCTTTAATACTACGGTGGTTTCCATCATCGAAAAAGGCGCGGGGTCAGTAGATGTCTCAGCCCTTCCAGCCTTTCCAAAGACTCGCTCCACTTCCGGAAAAGACTTAAGTACTTCATCTTGCCGTTGCAAAAGATCTTGGGCGGAGCCGACAGAGATACCTGGCATGGTCGTCGGCATGTAAAGAATCGTGCCTTCATTAAGAGGCGGCATGAATTCCGAGCCTAACCGAAAATACACGGGAATGGTGAGAAGCATCACACCCACTGCTGCCAAAACCACCTTAAACCTGTGATCGACTACCCAGTGGACCACGGGACCATAGTACTTAAAGAAAAAGCGGCTGATAGGATGCTCATCCTCACTGTACATTTTTCCAACTAGCACCGCGTTTCTAATTTTCGATAACCATACCGGACTGAAATGTTTATTGGAAAAGGATGTAAGAAACACTCGAATCGCGGGATCCAGTGTAATACTGAGAAGAGCCGCTACAAACATGGACAGGTTTTTTGTGTAAGCAAGCGGCTTAAAAAGTCGACCTTCCTGGGCTTCGAGCGCAAAAATGGGAATGAAAGAAACTGCAATCACAAGAAGTGAATAGAAGCTTGCAGGGCCCACTTCCTTAATGGCGGAGATGATGACTTCACGGACGTCACCTTTTTCTCCTTGTCGCTCCCATTCTTCAAGGTGCTTGTGCGCGTTTTCTACGACGATAATAGCAGCATCCACCATGGCACCGATGGCAATCGCTATACCACCAAGGCTCATGATATTTGCTGATACGCCCATCAAACGCATCGGGATAAAACTAATTAAAACGGAAAGTGGAAGAGTCACAATGGGAATCATGGCGCTTGGGATATGAAGCAGGAACACTAGAATGATGAGGCTCACCACGATCATTTCAAGGGTGAGCTCATGTTTCAAAGTACCGATGGCTCTGTGAACTAAGTCCGAACGGTCATACGTAGTTAATAGCTCGACTCCCGTCGGAAGTGATGGCCTGATTTCTTCAATCTTTTTCTTGACTGCATCGATGACATGATTTGCATTTTCCCCAAATCGCATCACGATAATGCCGCCAACCACATCTCCTTCACCATCTAAATCGGCTATTCCCCGTCGAATCTCCGGTCCTGTTGTTACGGACCCAACATTTTTTATATAAATAGGTGTCCCGTTTTGATCGCCCAAAACAATATTTTCTATGTCTTGAATATTTTTGGCATATCCTCGGCCTCGAATCATATACTCAGCGCCCGATACCTCCAGAAGCCTTGCACCCACGTCATTATTGCCATCCTTGATGGCTTCCATCACTCTTTGAATAGGAATCTTGTAAGCAAGAAGTGCGTTGGGATTGAGCTGCACCTGATATTGTTTTTGAAACCCTCCGATAGACGCAACCTCGGATACTCCTGGGACGGACTGAAGATAGTATCTCAGATACCAATCCTGCAATGTTCGCAATTCGGCGAGCGAATGGTTTCCCGACTTATCAGAAAGCACATATTGATAAACCCAGCCCACTCCCGTTGCATCGGGCCCCAATTCGGTTCGAACGCCGTCTGGCAACTGGGGTGTGATTTTTGAAAGATATTCTAGTGTCCTAGAGCGCGCCCAATAAATATCGGAGCCGTCTAGAAAAATGACATAGACAAAACAAAAACCAAAATCAGAAAAACCCCTAAAATCTTAAACTTACGGAGCGCCTAGCATCGCACTGATAATCGGATAGGTGACTTGGTCCTCAATAATGTCTGGGCTTCTGTCCCAGCGGGAGTAAATGATGACCTGGGTATCCGACAGATCGGGAATCGCATCCACTGGAATATTTTGCAGGCAGTACCAACCTCCGATTGCTGCCACAGAGACAAAAAGAAGAACCAGGAAGCGGTTTCTTGCTGAGTAATCAATGACTCGTTCGATCATGAATGTCCCCTTCCTTATACTGAATACTGAATACGGTATACCGTATTCGGTATATGGCGGTTGTTACATGCACATCTTCATTGCCCCATCCCAATGTTGTCCTTCGGGACAGGACGGCGCTGCTTTCTTATCAGCTCCGGTAGCATCCGCACTCATCAAAACGCCTTTGAGCCTAGATTCGGAATCAATGAGAAAATTAGCGCTTGTCACAATTTGTTCGCCTTCCTTTACACCGCTCGCCAGGGCAGCCTCACTACCCACATGAAACTTAATCGTAACCAATCTTGGCTCAAATTTTCCTTGGTTGTCCGCCACAAATACCCAGGCCTGCTTTCCGGTATCGAGTACCGCATCAAATGGAACAGTTATCTGCTCTCCAAGGGGGGCAAGGATATTTACATCAACATAAGATTCTGGCCTAAGGAGCGAACGGACATCGTTGACAAGAATTCTGGCCTTGGCTGTCCGGGTTGCGGGATTAATGATGCGATCGATTGAAACCACTTTTCCGGCTACCACTTGTCCACCTAGAAATCTTGCTGAAATCTCCGCAGACAGTCCTGGATGCACTAAAGGAAGATCCATTTCAAAAACTTCGGCATATACCCATGAAGATCCACCTGTTTTCAAGAGCAACCGAGCATCATTAAAATCCCCAGCTGCAAGATTCTTAATTTGGACGTCAGAAAGTCCAAGAATCTTAAGACGTAATTTTGCCGCATCCAGCATTCGCTCAGAGGATTGCCTGACATCGGCTACGGGGGAGTTCTTTACGCTTTCCACCTGCTTTACCGCTTCAATGTATTCGTTTTGAGCCGCGTAAAGCTCGGGATCAAAAGCAAGGCGACCTGCAACGTGAATCGACTTAAAAAGAGGTTTCTTTGAAACGACTCCGAGCTTAACCCCTATCATTTGTCTTTTCGCTTCAGATAAAGAAAAGGCTGCATGACCGTCGGGCGCCTCACCCCCTTGGGCTTCCGTATGCGTCGTTTCCACCTTGACTAGCGTCATTCCGCAAATCGGACACTGGCCAGGGCTATCCTTTTTTATTTGAGGATGCATCGGACATGTGTAAACGTCCGCAGTTTTTTGACTTTGCTGGGACTGTTCTGCCGTTTTTTTTGATTTAGAGCAAGACAAAATGGGGAAAAATACGATTACGATGAGTATTAGAAAGATTATTCTCATTAATTTGCCCCTCCCATGGGAAGTGAACTGAGTGAAGTGCCGACAATCTGTTCAAGCTTTGCAACGGTTTCTACGAATTGCGATAAAGTTCTGTAGTATGCAATCCGCGTTTCATAAAGAGCCCACGGTTAAGTCTTATAAATCAGCTCTTTTGTGAAGCGGTCAG
>JACQOU010000404.1 GCA_016207775.1 Deltaproteobacteria bacterium | reverse complement strand
GTCCAATACCGTTTTCCACGAGGTCATGTGTGGATAAGCATGAAGATCGCTACTGGCGATTTTGGGAAGTTTGCTCTTTCTTACCTCATCAAATAGCAGGGAGCCGCTTGCGACTTCCCAGGCGTCAAAACTTTCGGCAAGCTCATCTTTTCTGTCCCAAAGGTGATACGTCTGCTTTTCCATTTTCCGGGAAAAGACAGGGTGTGCGGCTATAGCCAATGCTCCCTGTGAGCGAATTTTTGTGGCGATTTCTGCCACGTCACCATCAGCGCTCAGGAATTCCGTAATGCCTAAAGCCAGAATGTGGGAGGAACGGTGATTGGAAATAGAGTTTTTGGATAGTTCGGCCCCCGCAATCAGAATCATCTTGTACTGTTCCCAGGCCCGGACAGCTTCCGACCTTAGAATTTCCATATAGATCGGGAAGGTGGCGGGTGTCAGACAAAGCCCAAGCATTCTTGCCGCCTTCCCAATCCAGGTGTTTTGCTCACCAATGTGGTCTGTAATCGCGATTGCGCCAAATCCGCGCGAGCCATACAAGTCAACAATCCGTGGAATGGTGAGCTTTCCGTCACTGAACGTCGAATGAATGTGAAAATCAGTTAGCATCCACTATATTATCGGTGAATTCTTTTAAGCGCAGTTTAGGGAAAGGTTAGATTCTGGTTAGACCTGCGGGTGCTGACGCTAACAGATTCTTAACACAAGTGACGATTGACAAAGTTTCAATGGATCGATAGCCCACTAGCATGATTTATCGATGCTTATTAATAGTGGTGTTTCTAGCCCATTCACTTCTTGGGCAACCCATCTCCCTTTCGTACCTGAAAAATAAACCGAAGCTTATTCTAGTTTTGGTGATTGATCAGTTTCGTGCCGATTATCTCACTCGATTTGGAGATCGGTTTCTTCCGGCGAAAAAGGGGAGTGAAGTGGGTGGTTTTAGCTATTTAATGAGCGCAGGGGCCTACTTTCCTTATGGTCAATTTGAGCTGCTTCAAAACATGACTGGGCCAGGGCATGCGACGATCTTAACAGGTGCCTATCCTTATCAATCCGGAATTGCGCTCAACCGTTGGTTTGATGTTGAGCGTGGTCAATCCGTATATTGTGTGGAAGATGCAGGCGTGGATACCACCGAAGTTCGAAAACTCAATCCGCATCTCGGTGCTTCTCCGAAGAACTTAACCGGATCGACTTTTGGCGATGAACTTAAAAACGCGGGTTTTGCCTCTCGAGTTGTATCGATTGCTATCAAGGATCGGGCTGCTATTCTGCTGGGTGGCTACAGAGCAGACGCCGTTTTGTGGATGGAACCCAAAAGCTTTCAGTGGATCTCCAGTTTATTCTATTTTCCCGGTGGAAAACTCCCAGGCTGGGTGAAAGAACTCAACCAATCCATTGAAAAAGAAAAAGGAGGCGTCAGTTCTTGGAACGTTGGAAGTAGAGTGAGTGGGTTGTCTTTGGGGGATCCACTCGCCCTCTTAGATCAGAAAACCGTGAAAGAGTTGGGTCCGAAGTTTCCTCATTCCATTACGATGGGAACAGAACGATCCTTAGCAAGCCCTTATGGGCTAGAGCTGACGCGAAAGGCAGCAGAAAAAGCGATACAGAGCTATGGGCTGGGCAAGGGAAAGGCAACCGATTTGCTTGCTGTCAGTTTTTCCAGTCATGATTACGTGGGACATCTTTTTGGACCGAATAGCCAAGAAGCTGAAGAAATAACGATAGCCGAGGACAAGCTCCTATCTCAGTTTTTTAATTATTTGGGAAAGGAAATTCCCGGCGGCTTAAAAAATGTGCTTATCGTACTCACATCCGATCATGGCATTCCACCTAATCCGGATTGGCTGAAGAAGGAAAGAGTACCCGCCGGAAGAATCGATGAGGAAAAGCTCCGGACCGATCTCAATGCTTATCTTTCTCAAAAGTTCATTGGTAAAGGAGACGCAAACTGGGTAGCAAGAATCGATGAATTCAATTTTTATCTTAACCCTAAAGCGTTTACACAGAAGAACATGGAAAAGGCCGTTGTTGAAAAAGAAATCAAATCGTATCTGTTACAAAAGGTTGAGGGAATCGCTCATGTAATTACCGAAGCGGAATATGCAGCGCACCTTTTTCCGCCGGGACTCTTAGGAGCACAGGTGTCAAAAACCTATTTTCGTGGCCGAAGCGGGGATGTGGTTGCGATACCAAAGCCCTTCTATATGTCAGGTTCCGATGATACCGTTTCACATCAGACTGGTTATGCTTACGACCGCACGATCCCCATTTTGATTGCCGGTCGTCACATTCGCTCAGGGGTTTATGGCAGTGGTGCGAATGTAGTGGATATTGCTCCCACTCTTTCTTTCCTGGTCGGCGTCCTGCCGCCGAGTCTTTCGGAGGGTAGGGTGCTGTCGGAAATCCTGACTGATCAGTAATAAGAAACTAACAGAATCCTAACAAGACAATGAGTGGTTTGGGCGGTAAAAGTCGGCTCAAACTTTAAGGGGAGGATACTGTGAGAGGTAACTCTGGGTTGAAAGTGTTTATTTTGGCTATGCTGTTGAGATAAAAAAGAAAGAAAGGTATCACATGAAGAATTTCATTTGCAGTCTGATAGTAGTTGCAGGAACCATTCTTACGGTAGCGACTCAGGCTTCCGTTATGCTAAACGGTGCGGGAGCCACGTGTCCCTATCCACTCTATGACAAGTGGTTTTCTGATTACCGAAAGGTGGATCCTGAGACTCAGATTAATTACCAATCGATTGGCAGTGGGGGCGGTATACGACAGTTTTTGGAGAAAACGGTCGACTTTGGTGCAACGGATGCACCGATGACCAAGGATCAAATGGATAAAGCAACCTCTCCGGTGGTGCATATTCCTACGGTATTAGGGGCTGTGGTGGTGACGTACAATCTTGCAGATGTAAAAAAAGGCCTAAAGCTAACCCCAGAACTTATCGCTGATATCTTCCTGGGCAAACTCACCAAATGGAATGATCCGAAAATTAAAACGCTCAACCCTTCCGCCAAACTGGCTGACGAGTCCATTATCGTGGTACATCGCTCGGATGGCAGCGGAACGAGCGCTATTTTCACCGACTATCTATCTAAAGTAAGTTCCGAGTGGCAACAGAAGGTGGGTTCTGGAACCTCTGTGAATTGGCCGATCGGATTAGGAGGAAAGGGAAATGAGGGAGTGTCGGGCCAGGTTAAGCAGAAAAAAGGAAGCATTGGTTATGTTGAGCTGATTTACGCTGAAAAGAATGATTTACCTTACGCTGCTGTAAAAAATGAATCGGGTTCATTTGTCCTTCCGTCGTTGAAATCCGTTACAGCAGCAGCCCAAGGAAGCCTTGCCAGTATGCCAGCGGATTTTCGGACTTCAATTACAAATGCACAAGGGAAAGAATCCTATCCCATTAGTGGGTTTACGTATTTGCTTGTGTATCAGTCTATGCCTAACGCCGAAAAGGCTGCAAAGCTGGTAAAGTTTTTGAAATGGGCGATGAGAGATGGACAAAAGGCTGCCCCCTCTCTTTCTTACTCGCCCTTGCCTGAGGAATTAGTAAAGAAAGTTGAAGCCAAAATAGACAGCATTGAAACCAAAAAAGTGAACTGATGGCGTTAGATATGGTCGCGCAAAGGTGCATCCTTCCTTTTCGGAGACTTCTGAAAAGGAAGGGTGACCCTTTTCAGATGTGCTGGCCGCGCATTGATCCCCTCTTTTCTTTCACGCTGAAGGTTATCGCTCTTGGGGTTTTTGCTTTCTTAGCGTTAATTGCCTTTTTCTTATTTTATTCTGCGTGGCCTGCCATTCTTAGGTTCGGATGGGAATTTTTAAGAACGTCAACATGGGATCCGGTCAAAGAAATCTTCGGGGCTCTTCCGGTTATTTATGGCACGGTGATTTCTTCCCTGTTTGCGGTAGCCATCGCCGCGCCACTCAGTGTGGGTATCGCTCTTTTTTTGAATGAGCTTTCACCGAGGAAGATCGCGACTCCTATCGGATTTCTAGTGGAAATGCTCGCAGCCATTCCGAGTGTGGTCTATGGTCTTTGGGGAATTTTTGTTCTTGCCCCATGGTTGGGAGATGTTGTTCAGCCCTTCTTGGGAAAATGGCTCGGTGCCCTTCCGCTCTTTCAAGGTCCCCCCTACGGGGTGGGGATGCTCGCTGCGATCATTATCCTGGCGATCATGATTACGCCGACGATTTCATCGATATCCAAGGAAGTTTTTCAAGCTATTCCCAGGTCCGATCGAGAGGCCGCTCTTGCGCTGGGAGCCACGCGGTGGGAAATGATGAAACTTTCTGTTTTGGGGCGAGCACGGGCTGGAATATTTGGCGCTGTGATCTTGGGGCTTGGGCGAGCGCTGGGCGAGACCATGGCCGTGACGATGGTGATTGGTAATCGCTCTGAAATTTCAGCTTCTCTTTTTGCACCTGGGCAAACGATGGCCAGTGTGATCGCCAATGAATATGCCGAGGCAACAAGCGATCTTCACGTGGCGGCCCTCGCTGAAATTGGGCTCGTTCTTTTCGGGGTAACTTTTCTCATTAATGCGATTGCCCGCTTGATTATCTGGAAAGTGGCTCAGGTGAAAGTGACGCGATGATTACTTTTTCGGAAATCGCAGCTCAAGGATACACCAAGCGAAAGTTCAAAAACCGCTTGATGTGTCTTCTTTTTTTTGTTGCCGCTTTGGTCGCACTTACGCCGCTTTTTTCTATCATGGGTTACGTTTTTATTAAGGGAGTTGGTTCGATCAACTGGTCATTTTTAACCCAGCTTCCCGCCCCCGTGGGTGAAAGCGGCGGTGGAATGGCCAATGCTTTGGTGGGCACTTGCGTACTCATTGTCTTAGCGTCGATCATTGGAATGACCTCAGGTTTGGCAACCGGAATTTATCTTTCTGAATACGGTCGTGGAAAGTTGGCGACTATCATCCGTTTCAGCGCCGATATGCTATCGAGCGTTCCCTCGATCGTCATCGGTCTTTTTGTCTATATCCTCATCGTTCGGCCCATGCAAAGCTTTTCAGCGCTTGCAGGCGGAGTCGCTTTGGGAGTGATCATGATTCCGACCATTGCGCGAAGTGCTGAGGAGCTTTTGAAGTTGGTGCCGGCTAGCGTGAGGGAAGCCGGTCTTGCGCTAGGACTTCCCCGCTGGAAAGTAACCATTTGGATCGTTCTCAAAGGAAGCCTCAGTGGAATCATTACAGGGGTCATGCTGGCAATTGCGCGTGTCGCCGGAGAAACTGCACCCCTGCTTTTTACTGCTCTCGGTAATCGATTTTGGAGTTGGAATCTTACGCAGCCCATCGGCTCTCTGCCGGTTCAAATTTTTACCTATTCCATTTCACCGTTTGAAGAATGGCATCGTCAGGCATGGGCCGGCGCCTTAGTGCTTGTGCTGTTGGTGTTCAGTATTAATTTGGGTGCCCGATTTGTTTTTAGACCTCAAATAAGCAGAGATTGATGGATATGCAGCCTATTGTTCGTGTTAGAAAGTTAAACGCATGGTTTGGTGCCGCTCATGCTGTGAAAAACGTTTCATTAGAGGTGGAGCCGCATTCAGTTACAGCCATCATCGGACCCTCGGGATGTGGAAAATCGACGTTCATTCGTTGTTTGAATCGGCTTCATGAAGAAGTGCCGGATGCCCGAGCGCACGGTGAAGTCTTTTTAGGTGACACTAATATCTATGGAGAGGGGATAGATCCCGTTGTTATTAGAAGAAAAATCGGAATGGTTTTTCAAAAACCAAATCCTTTTCCGGCTGCATCGGTCTTCGACAATGTGGCCGCAGGCCTGAAACTCGCGGGTATTCGAAAGAAAGCCCTGCTGATGGAGAGGGTTGAACGAAGTTTAAGGCATGCCGCTTTATGGGACGAAGTAAAAGCTAAACTGGGTTCTCCGGGTATGAGTCTTTCGGGGGGGCAGCTGCAAAGACTGTGTATTGCCAGAGCTCTTGCAGTGGAACCCTCAGTTCTATTGATGGATGAGCCTACCAGTGCGTTGGACCCCATCGCTACAAAAAAGATTGAAGAGCTAATAGTGAATCTTCGCAAGGAAGTCACCATTATCATTGTTACCCATAATATGCAGCAAGCAGCCCGCATTTCAGACAGAACGGCATTTCTTTTGCTGGGTGAACTGATAGAATTTGGAGCAACCTCAGAGATATTTACTGTGCCTAAAGAAAAACAAACGGAAGCATACATAACGGGAAAGTTTGGATGAGTGATCGTCACTTAGATACGGGGCTAACCGAATTACACCAGCAACTGCTAGCAATGGGAGGGCTTGCTGAACAGGCAATTCAAAGAGCGACTGAAGCTTGGCGGTTAAGAAATCTGTCAAAGGTCCAGGAAGTCTATACGATCGAGCAGAAGGTTGATCAGGCGCAAATTGCAATCGATGCTATTTGCTTCAAGCTACTGGCCCTTCAGCAACCGATGGCTACCGACCTTCGGGCTATTATTGCGAGCATTAAAATTAATACGGACCTAGAGCGGATCGTGGACCTGGCAGTCAACCTGGCGCAAAATACGGAGTTTTATTTGCAGAGTGCAGCTGTCCGCCATCTGGATGATCTTTCAGAAATGGCGGATGAGGCTCGGTCGATGATGAAGAAGGTGTTGGATTCTTTCGTTGCTATGGATGAGCGCATGGCACGTGAGGTTTTGGGGCAGGACGATAAAGTGGATGGTCTAAAAAATAAGATTTTTCAAGAATGTAAAGAGCAGGCAAAGCGCGATCCCAATCGGGTGGAGCAGGGACTGAACCTCATCCTGATGGCTCGAAACTTGGAACGAATCGCCGACCACTGCACAAACATTGCAGAAGATGTCATTTTTGCAATATCTGGAAAGGATGTACGGCACCCCCAGCGAAAGCAAACATCGCGAGCATGAATAAAAGAGCCAACATTTTAGTGGTTGAGGATGAAAAAGATATTTCCGAGCTCCTGTGCGTGCACTTAAAAAGAGAGGGACACAACGTTGTTTCGGTTGATAACGGAGAGCAGGCTCTTAAATTATTGGATGGGGGAACCGTTTTCCAGGTATTGATTCTTGACTGGATGCTGCCCGGTCTTTCCGGTCTGGATATCTGCAAAAAACTACGCATGGATAGAACCCAGGCACGGCAGGTTCCTATTCTTATGGTTACGGCACGCACTCATCCATCCGATATCGTGCTTGGTCTTGAGATGGGGGCTGATGATTATCTCACCAAGCCATTTGAAATTCCTATTTTTCTTGCACGTGTTCACGCGCTTTTACGGCGATCTGCCATGAACAAGAGTTCGTTGAAACAAGGAAAAGTTCAAATTGGTGAGCTTGTCGTTGATGACGAAAAGTATCTTGCGCGATGTGGTCAAGAGGAATTGGTGTTAACGCCCTCTGAGTTTAAATTGCTTCTTGCGCTGATGAAAAACGAAGGCAGAGTTTTGACCCGGGAACAATTGATTAGTCTCGTTCAGGGTGAGGGCGTGGCGGTTGTGGATAGATCCATCGATACCCATGTGTTTGGGCTGCGCAAAAAGCTGGGAAGGTGTGCGGCAGTGATTGAAACCATTCGCGGCGTTGGATATCGAGTTAGACAAAGCTCCAGTCATGGGGAATAGGCCAACCATAAAATTTCCTTGGCGGATTTTCTTGCGTGCCCTTTTTGTTCAGGCGGCCATTCTTCTGGTGGCCCTTACCTGCTCAGGCCTTGCCGCACGATATTTTTTCAAACGTCAGTTTTTAGATCAAACGAAGGCTCAACTTCAGGACACGCTAGTGGCTTTGTCGCGATTCATTCCTCAGCGCGTTGTTCATGAGTGGTGTACTGAAAATGCCAAGGGTACTTCCTATCGACTAACGATCATAAGAAATGATGGGGGCGTCATTTGCGACTCTCATCATGATTCAAGCACCATGGATAACCACAGCCAAAGACCTGAGATCGTGCAAGCAAGATCGAAAGGTATTGGAAGCAGCGTGCGCCGTAGCACAACCTTGGAAGAAGCGATGCTCTACGGGGCAATGCACTTAGCTTCCGAAAAAATATTTCTTCGGGTTGCCATACCACTCCCGCATCTTACCCGCACGATCCAAGTATTTGACGTCTCGCTATTGATGTTCTTAGGTCTTTTGGCGGCAGTGTTAAGTCTATTTGCGATTTGGTCGGCGAGGTTGCTCGTTTTTCCACTGGGTCGCCTACTGATCAAAACGCAAAACGTTTTGTCTCCTGAGGTTTCCCATCACGATGATTTTAATCGTGATACCTTCGGTGAGTGGTCCGACCTTGAGTCGAACATAGAACATATCCGAAAAAATCTTCAGGCAAAGACTGAGCATTTGACGCGTGAGCAATCAGAGCTTGAAACGATCATGAGTGCCATCTCGGATGCCATCTATGCTGTTGATCCGAACGGAAATCCCCTATTCTTTAACAGTCGTTTCGAACTGCTTTTCCTCGGTAAAAGTGATCGGAAGAACTTGAAGCTGTGGGAGGTGTTTCGCGAGCCTGAAATCCTGGGTGCTTTTGAAGTTGCGTTAAAGGAAGAAAAGACTGGGCAGGCTTCGGCCACTCCCCTGGAACAGCGGGAGGGCTTAAAGCGATTTTTTTCACTTTCCGTGTCTCCGTTGCGCAAGCATGACGGCCATCTTTATGGAGTGGTTGGGATTTTTCATGATGTGACTGATCTGAAAAGTGCCGAGCAGATGCGAATCGACTTTGTCGCCAATGTCACTCATGAATTGAGAACTCCGCTCACATCCATCAAAGGATATAGCGATACCCTTGTGCAAGACATTGAGAAAGGAAAACCGCCTTCTTTGGAGTTTCTTTCAACTATCAAACGCAATTCCGATCGCTTAATGAATCTGATTAACGATTTGTTGGATCTTTCTTCATTGGAGTCGATTGATATCTTACAAAGAGAAACGGTGAATACAGAAGAAGTCACCGCCCGAGCTTTGAGTCAACTTTCGCAATCTTTCGAGTCAAAAAGACAGCAAGTAGAAATGAAAATCGTCCAGAAAACGGTTTTGGCTGATGCACAGAAATTGGAACAGGTGTTGGTCAATTTGTTGGATAATGCGAATAAGTACACACCGACAGGTGGAAAAATATGCGTGTTGTGGGAAAGTGACGATACGAATGTTTTTTTAAAGATAAGCGATACGGGGCCTGGTATTCCCATTGAGCACCAATCGAGACTCTTTGAAAGGTTTTACCGTGTCGATAAGGCCCGCTCCCGAGCCCATGGCGGTACGGGACTTGGTCTTGCAATCGTTAAGCACATTATTCAAAGGCACCAGGGAACGGTCTGGGTGCAAAGCGAGCCTGAGCACGGAGCTACCT
>JACQOU010000364.1 GCA_016207775.1 Deltaproteobacteria bacterium | reverse complement strand
TCAGGCACTATTAAGCCTTGCATAATAAAAATTATGGAAGGGATCACGTAGGGCAGCTTCAGGCGACTCTATATACGGACGATCCGCTTTTTCAACAGCTTGTAAATCAGATTGAGCGGGTGACTCATCATAAATTGGTCACCAGATCATTTACCCTGAAAAAAGGTGAAGTTTACATCTCGGGTGCGCTCGTACCGAAATAGGAGCAGAACAGTTAAATTGGGCATCTCAGTTACTCGCAAATATTTTTCTCGCATGCTTCATTCAATAGCCCCGATTGCCCCCCAGGGGGAAGTGAGTTCATGGCGAGTGCCTGCATGGCTCTCTGAGTGCTCCGCCTGCTGAATTGTAAAAATCCTTGTCACCATATTGCCAATGTTTGTTACCGTCTCCGATCAGAATACGGCAGGAGATGTATTCGTGTGGTTTCGACAGGCCAAATGCGTTCAGTAAGCCGCTGGAAACTCTGTCTTAGCGGCCTAAAAATTGCTATTTAGGCACCTTAAGTATGCGATCCACTTTCCAAATTCATTCAAAGTCAGGGCTGATTGGACACGTCGGTCGGAGTTGTGTTAATCAGCCCACTATGCGGTTTATGCGAGTAGTTGTCTTTCTTTTGCTCATGCTGGCCAATTCAGCTCTGGGCGTGTGGCCACCGAGGGATGGCAAGAAACCTTTTGGAGATACCTGTAGAGAGCTGTTTTTTTGGATGGGTGTTGAAGCTCGGTTCGCCAGCGAGAACATGGAACAGAGAGTGAAGGATCTTGAGGCCCAAGGGAACAAGTATGACGAAGCCGAACTTGCACGACTCAGGTTAGAGCTTGCACAACTTCGGGGAATCTCAGTCCGACATCCGATGGCTCCAGATATCGATAAATTCTTCGGAGCGGTGGATTCGGGTATGCCTCCCGAGCTTGCATACTTAACCTTGGGAGAAAACCCGATGCGGCCCGAGTATCACATGGCTGTCTCGCCAACAGGTGATGCTCGCTTTAACAATCAGAATTATAAAGTTATTGTGCCCGAATTCGACATGGATTTGCAGACGACTTTCTTTCGCCATCCCGACGGATGGATTCCAAAAGGAAGCCGCGTAGTCGTTCCCGCCCTTGCTGGAATAGGCGCTGAACATAGTCACAGCGGATCAGTATTCAGCCTAATGAACTTTCTAATGTCGCCGAAGAATAGCGGGACAATCGGTCATATTAAAAGTGATCCAAATTACGTTCCGGCAGCGGCTTTTGCATTTGATCTACCAAACAATGGAACGGCATTCAGAAGCTTAGAATTCACCGACCTTAAGACAAACCTTCTGTGGTTAAGAGCCGCATTAACATGGCCGCTTGCACACTGGCCAAAGGAAAATGGCCCAGCACCTGTTTGCATTCCGATTGCCCGGAGTGCCAGTCCGGCTCTCTTAATGGAACTACACCAAAGCAATCCCACATTGTTTGGTGGAATGATCCTCACAAGTCCGATGCATCCCGACGATTTAGCTGTAAGTAATGTGACGTTGGCGAAACTCGTGAGAGAGGGCGTTTACAAATCTAACGACGAAGCCAATCGTTGGAGCGATAAGCTTTATGAACAAATGACATGGCACAAACAGCAAGATCCTTTCAAGAATGATGTGCCAGTCCTGATTATGGTGGGCACAGAAGACCCCGAAGAAACTGAAGCCACAGCTCCCAAAGTGGGATGGAACATCTATCGAGAATGGGAAAGAAAATATCCTAACAAAGTTAGATTTATCATCATAAAGGGTGCCAGCCACGATCTTTTCGCCACGCGAGACAAACAAGTCTTAACTAGGACGATGAAATACGTGTACCGATTCTTCCAATTTGTTCTTAACAAAGAAAAAAACATGGCAGAAGCATTCCCAGTGGAGCCCGATGAGATTCGCTTAGAGTCTGCGGGTGTAAACTAAATGGACTGTTGAATGAATTTATGGAAATCGTCAATTTGGGTTCTTACAGCTTGCCTACTGTGGTGGAGCATTCCTTGCTATGCCCCCCTCATAGGTGTGGTGAATCCATTCTATCCATATGGAGGCTCGGCGCTAAACCCGCATGATTTGGAGCCTCCCTCTACCTGTGGTTCATCTTTTGCTCGCCTGGTTCATCAAGAATTTACGGAAGCGGCTTGGCGCAATTGGCAGGCAGTTGTGGCGCGCTCGTATGCATTTCTTCCAAAGGATAATTTGACCCTCACGAGAAATTTCCCTGTGCTACCCGAGGTAACGGGCATGTCGCTCCCGTTTCCGACGCTTGCTGGAGCAAAGGTGTCTCCAGTTGATTCCATTACAGCAGGCATTCATCAACTGTATTATCCAGAGTTTGCTCGCTTTCTTATTAATGGCTACCTGAATAGAGTTCGCGAGTTGGGGCAGTTCCAGGCAAAGGCAGCAACCAAGGAAATTATGCGGGAAGCGGAATCCGGACGAGCGTTATCGGTCGGTAGCACATTTCCGAGAGGAGAATCAGGAATTATTCAGATTCCATACCTGGAGAAACATCGTGACTTCATAATGAGCTCGGTTATGCCCTCTGCCGGGGACTTTGGAGTACTGGGGCCAGCTAAACAGATTGGCAAAGTTTCAGAAACTCTTAAACAGGACGTTGCCTCAAGAACAAAAGAATTAACAAATCATTATCTCACCGAGATGCGGGCACGAGCAGTTGAATTGATCCAAAAACAAATTGCTGCCTGGGAAACTAATCCTAAATTTGGAATTGATCATAGCCTTCTGCAAAATCTCTTGAATGATATGTTTGTGGAGTATGCGGGGAAATTACAGGCCATCCATCCTTTATCTACTACGGTGCTAACTGACAAAGGGCCATTAACCGACAGCATACCCGACAGTCTCGTTTATTTGGACGGGGGTAAGCTGAAGTTTACTGTTCCTACAAAAGGTGTTGCTGGCGAATTCGATCCATCGTTTGGAGCCGTCGTGATGGGGTCGAAAGAAGGCTATTTTCCCAACGAGAATGGCGTGATCCTTGCCCTCCATCATGGCGCAGGCTTTCTCAGTTCGACAATTGCAAGTTGGGCTGATCCCATTCCTCGTTTGGCCGACTGGGGTTTTAATCCCATAGCTATTGACCTGCCGTGGTCTTTGGGACCGGAGCTTGGTATTGCCATGGATTCGATTAGGAATCCAATAGCAGTAGCAAATTATTGTGGGACTTGGCACTCGGCGCTGGTAGGCGATACCCACCATAGAAGCCAAGTCGTTACATTCGATCGAAGTTTTGGCTCGACCGCCCAATTTAGCACGGCACTGGTAAATCATATTGTAAATGGTGGCTCAGAACGTGTCCTTGAAGGCGCCGTATCCTACGTACTGACCTCTTTTTCGAACCCGTGGACGATTGATGATCAAGTAGCCAACATACAAGAACAGCTCAAAGCAGGGAATAGAGCAGCCTTAAAAGGCGTGGTGCCTGAGACAATTGATTATGTCGTCAGATTTGATCAGCGGTTGATGGCTCTACTAGAACGAGTTCAGCGAGAAAATCCTAAGGCATTGAACAGCTTTGGTGACGAACTGTTATTCATTAACGGAGAAGCTGATGCTGACGGCGGTCCACGCAAAGGAAGCCGGTTTAAAGATGTTGCTCATGCTCTGGTGGAGTTTAGGAATCAATTCGCCCCTCGAGGACACGTTTACATTCTGCCAGATCCGTTGAAACAGTATCCTCAAGCTGCACATTTGATAGATCTAGATCAACGGGAGGCGGCTCATTATTTAATGAACAACAGACCCAATGTATCGGAGGCAGAGGCTAGGTCGCTCGGCTTAGTGGCAGCCGGAATTTCGGAAGCTGACTGGCCCAAATTCGCTGATCAGCGAATTGAGGTCATTGCACTAACATATGCTTTCTTAGACTACCTGCTGGACGCATCTCCATTCCCCGGGGGGCTCCCTCGCGATTCCTTGCGAGAGCAACGGTGGAAGTTGACTGACTACGAAAACAAAGGGACTGACCACGACAACAAAGGGGCATTCTTGCGATGGTATGTTAATCGGCTAAATGCGCTGTCCAAAAACCAACCTCCACTGGATCTTGAAATCATTCGGTCTGACGCGGTTCATCCTGGGCGTGGGAGTGTGGCTGAAAGAATCAAACGGGTAATCGTCTACTTCGAACAGGAAACCGCCCGTGCTCATCGATTGATCCCGCCGTAATTAGTTTCTGGGGTCATGGTCGAGGGATAAGCCGCTCAAAACAATTACGGTTGATCTATCGCAATTGAAGGAACTGGCGCTTCGGTAAGAAAGGCCTGATACTTTCGTAGCTCACCCTCTAGCGAGCCGACACGGTTAAGTCTTATAAATCAGCTCTTTTGTGAAGCGGTCAG
>JACQOU010000376.1 GCA_016207775.1 Deltaproteobacteria bacterium | reverse complement strand
GGTGGGTTGAATTTGGACCGTCGGTGGGCGGTGAGATTCAGAAAACTCGTCCTGCAGTTATCATGAGTAATGACGCTGCCAACAAATACCTGAATCGGGTTCAAGTGGTTCCATTATCCAGCCAAATTGACAAGCTTTACCCGAGTGAGGCTTATGTGCGAGTTTCCGGCAAACAAAATAAAGCGATGGCTGATCAAATAGCAACTGTGAGCAAACAACGGCTCAAGAATCAAGCCGGGAAACTTACTCCGAAAGATCTTGCGGCTGTAGAGCATGTAATAAAGATCCAACTTGGATTGTAATCCTGTGGTGTGCTGATGATGATCCCAGATTTAATGGTGTCGCGTTGCCTTGGCAGAGTACCATATACTACCGGTTGGCCACTCGGCCTCATTTAAGCTATGTTGCGCTCATGTGGCAACGCACACTCAATAAATCAAAGGGCTTCTGGCCGGAACAATACATTCTGATATCCGGTTGCCTATTCCTATCAAGCATTGGAATCGGCGCAAACATGCAGTATTGGGAGTCTCAGCGAAGAGGCGCCAATTTTTTCAATGAAGTCGAAACAGCGGAAAGATTTCAATCGGCGAAGCAGAACAGAATTGAGATTGTCCGCCTAGTGTTCAACAAATGGAAGGCGAACAGGCCACAGTTCAAAATGGGTGATTTCCTCTTTGGAAGCCTGGATGAATTTACAACCATTGTCCCAGATGATTTGGAACGGCTAAAAAGTACGTTGGACACGGCAAACCGCGCTGGCATCAAAGTTGTGCTTTCAACGTTAAGCCTTCCAGGCGCAAGGTGGAGGCAACAGAACGGCAATCAACTCGATCTTCGATTATGGAAGAACGATAGCTTCCACCGTTCGGCAGCTCACTTTTGGAAAGAGCTAGCACGAAATCTAAAGAATCACCCGGCAATCGTAGGGTACAACGTTGTTAACGAGCCTTACCCGGAGTTTGCCTCTCCGCGGTTCCTTGATTGGTACAGTGACGACTATGAAAAATGGTACCAAAAGATTAAGGGCACAGCATCCGACATGAATGCTTTTTACAAGCTTGTAACATCGGCAATTCGCGAAGAAGATCGTGATACACCGATTGTACTCGATAGCGGCTTCTTCGCAACGCCATGGGCTTTTAAATATTTAACGCCTGTCGCTGACAGCAAAGTTCTCTATTCATTTCACATGTACGAACCCTACGCCTTCACCAGTCACCAAAACGAAGGAAAATTCCGGTATCCGGGAAAGGCTCCCATCGGAGAAGCAGACGAAGCGCCGCTCGTACACTGGGATGCAAAGATGCTCAGCCAGTTTCTTGATCCCGTTAGAGACTGGCAAAAGAAATGGACTATGCCGTCAGACCGTATTTTTGTGAGCGAGTTTGGCCTATGCCGCAGAAATGAAGGAGGGGCCCAGTATCTGAAAGATCTGATCGCTGTCTTCCAAAAAGAGAATTGGCACTGGGCCTTCTACTCTTTTCGCGAGGACACTTGGACCGGCATGGATTACGAACTTGGCCAGGATCCCTTGCCCCCAGAGTATTTTGAGGCGCTAGAACTTGGCAAAGACATCCGGCAAAAATTTTATAAGAAAAATCCGCTTTTTGATGCGATCAGGGCGGGACTAGGTGAGGATAAACTCGGACTATAGCTGGAACACAGTTGACCCTGGTTTCGAGGTAGGACTAACATTTGATGGATGCAAACAGAGCTTGGCCTTAATGAGATTGGGAGGAGACAGTGAAAAACTTCTGCTTTTTTCTGATAATTGCAATTTTTGCTGGTGGGTCGACGGTGAGCATGGCTGACAAAGCGGCCTGCGAAAAACTGGCGAGCGCTATTAAAGTTTTATTCCCCGAAGGTCTTCCCGGAATGGTTTGGGCAGGCTCGACAGTAAAAATACCGGTCAAAGTCACAGTAAGTGAAAAAAAATTCCTCGATCCTTTTCCGACAGTTCCACTGACATTCCATTTTCATAATGGGCAGTACGGTTCAAGACTATTCCACAAGTTCATGAATATTAAGACGACAAAAGCCGGAGAGATTTCCTACCAGGAAAATTTTGTATTTGACCTGGCGCTTGGAGAGAATACCTATGGCTATTATGGGGCCAGAGCACACATGTCGTTTGTTACAGATAATGGGTATTGCAGTGAAAAGGTATTTAACGTTCCACACGAACTTTTGGTTGTATTAAATGATTTTGAAAAGATAGATGTCCACGCCCCCATCATTACCTCTCTTCAAGGGGACAAGAGCACCTATCGCGTTGGCGAGATCGCCACAGTTCAATTCTATGTCATCGGCTTCTATCGGTTTGTCTGCCGGCGTAATTTCTTTAACCAGTTCAAAACCAAGTGGCTCGTAGAGTCTGCAGCCAGCTTCATCAGCATAAGTGTGGATTATCGGTTGGCGATATAGCTCAGGATATTCCTTAATGAGTTCAAACACCATTTGAATAAGGTCAGCGCTCAGCTTTGGCTGCAATCTTGGTCTCGTTTTATTTTTGAAATAGGTTCGAACTTCCACGGCTATTCCACGGCCACGACCGTCTACATGGCGCGGAACCAACGTCTTCAGCGTTTCCTCTTCTGGCAGCAATTTCGCTCTATCCTTGAAGACTATTTCGGGCTGGTTTTCGGCAAGTGATTTCGAGTCGAAGGTTACCCAACTGATCCCGACCGCTCCCTCAATATCTCCTTTTACTGGCTTTCCACCGGGACCCGCAGTGAAAGTTTGAAAATAGATGTATTGCGAGCGGTCTGCATAGCCTTCCGCAATCCTTACCCGTGAATCAAGAAATTCCTTTGGCCATCCCCGCCTGACGAAATGCTCGTTTGCGGCGCTGACCACCTCTATGCCTTCGGCCGTAGCACCCGCCAGATTGCCAAGTTGCTCACTACAACCAGGGCTAACCCTGCCAGAGCGAACATCATGGTAGGGTTCGCTTGTGATATTTCCTGAAACATAAAGGCCTGTGGCTATGTGAATTCGCGGGACGGACAGTTGTTCTGCTGCTTGGATAACGGAACTAGACAGACACAAACTCAGCATGAATTGAGACAATAGGAATTTGCTAATCGTTTTAGAAGTCATGCTGTCAGGCCCGATGCAATTGCCAGACATGCGCGCTTTGTTTGTTCGAAAAGAATCCTTGGTTTTTTATGGTTCTCTGTGGAGAGAGCAATCAGAGCGCCCGTTATGGCTGTTTGTATGATTGTTGCCGCCTCTGCCGAATCGGCGCAATGAAAGATGCCTTCTTTTTTCCCAGCTTCAATGATAGCTCTGATTCTTTCTCTTCCAATACTTACAAGCTCGGTGTTGAGTTTTCTGTAAGAAGAATTAAGACCACAATAATAATAAAAAAGCGCCCATATCGTTGCGTGGTCGGGATAACTTTTAAGCCAACCAAAAGTTGCATCTATGTAGGAAGAGAGCTGCTTGAGAGGAGAATGTTCTGGCTTGATTCGTTCGATGGCTATTTTCTGAAAATTTGAACGGATGTATTTTACGGTTTCAAAAAAAAGGGCTTGTTGACTTGAAAAATATTTATAAATGATGCCCCGACTGAGACCGCAGCGGCTTGCGATCGTCTCATAAGTCGTTCGTTCCGGTCCGACCGATGCATAGTTCTTTATTGCCGCTTCAATGATAGCAACTTGGGTCCGCCCCGCCTTTGTGGGAGTAACAGCAGATAAAGCCGTGGACGAAGCTCTCCAGTGCGAATTTTTGCTCATATTTTATTATCCCATAGGTTCTTATTAGTCACATCGGATCTAAAAAGTGACAAAAGTGTCACTTTTTTATTGATTCCTGTGGCGCACCGTGGCATAGTGCCCTACTAAAGTTCGAATAATGAGGGGTGTCAAATGAAGAAGATTTCCTGGAAGGTAAACATCATTGCAGTTGTTCTTTTGGCAGTTTTCTCAAGTATCGGCAATGCTGCCACATCCAAGAAGGTGCTTGTCGTCCTATCAAGCGAAAACAAAATCACACTCAAGAATGGCGTCCAGCATCCCACGGGCTTCTTCATGAGCGAGCTTATTGTACCGCTTAGAATTTTCATGAAAGCGGGATTTGAGCCTGTGTTTGCAACTCCAAAGGGAAAGGAAACTAGGCCGGTCGTGGATCAGATCAGCCGCGTCTATTGGTTTGATAAAGAAAAAAAACAGAAAGCCCCTTGGTTTAAGAGTGAAAAGGAATTCAGCGAGATTCTTGCCTTTTGTATTGACCAAGGTCTCTGCAGCCACAATTCGGTAGAGGGAACGCTGATCCCAAAAACATTGGGTGAAATAACAAAAGAGCTTAGCCAGTTTGCGGGCCTTTTTATTCCAGGTGGACACGCCCCTATGGAGGATCTGTGGAAGGATCGAAATCTGGGACTTATCCTTAAAAATTTTCACAAAAATCGGAAACCAGTAGCCGCAATCTGCCATGGGCCAATCGCGCTTCTTGCTGCCCTTGATGATCCAGAAGGGTATATCGCAGCCTTTGAGAAGAACGACGAAAAACTGATGGCTGAAAAAACAAAAAACTGGATTTATCGCGATACTTTAATGACATCTTTCAGCACAAGAGAGGAGCAGCAAGAGGAACCCGGTCAGGACAATGTGCTTGGCGACTTTGTGAAATTTTATCCCGACCAAGCGCTCGATGGAGCGGGTGCGAGAGTACTGGTTCGAGCAGCCAAATGGCAAAATAACGTTGTCACTTCGGAAGGGCTCGTGACAGGAGAAAATCCATTCTCTGACGAGACGCTTGGAAGAAAATTTCTTTTACTGCTGGAGAGTGCAAGCAAAGAGAGATGAATTTGGCTTCTTTCCCAAAAATCAACAAAGGAGAGTTACCCGATGAAACCATTGCTAACATTATTGCTATTGGGCTTCGTATCTGCCCACGCAACGGCAATTACGTACAAATGTAAGGGTGTTGACCGAGCTGACGATAATAAAAAGGTCGAAATCAGCTTCAAGGTCACCGTCGAAGACATGGAGTTCACTGATGAAGAAGGAAATGTACGATCAATAGCTCGCCGCCTCCGTCGTAATGAGAGAGCCCTTAAGTATGCGAGCTATCGCGATGACACTATTGATGGTTACGGCGGTTTTATCCAGGTATCGATTCCCAAAGAGGTCCTAAAGGGAACAATGACCGAACCGTTCTTTGCTTATTACTCTCAACATATCTATTCGGAAATGGGTCACGTTGGCACAGTTGACGTGCGCGCCAAATGCGGGGAGAAATGATTCAAAATGAGATGCGTTAGTCTCACCGTGGATGCTGATTGGGATTGGAATCCCAGCGCTCAAGAACTTGGCCCGACTTGAATGCCATATTTTCCGGCTTCACTAGAACCACCCCTTCATCGGGATAAGTTACCGTGTCGGCCTCAACCACCAATCCGCAGTCCAAGATTTTCAAAATATCTGTTCCTGTATTGATGAACTGGTGGGCGAGGCCTTGACCAGCTGGTTTCGCAACAAAATCACCGGAACGAACGGGCAATTCTTCATTGTTCATGCGAAGCATTCCAGTTCCCGAAAGGATGAGAAAGAATTCCTCCTGCGCGGTGTGGGAATGG
>JACQOU010000375.1 GCA_016207775.1 Deltaproteobacteria bacterium | reverse complement strand
TTGCTCACGGGTCCCCTCCTGAAAAGGAAGGATGACCCTTTTCAGAAGTGGTACAATAGATTTGTCTTGAAAACTGTTTTTTCAATTTTCTTTTTTTTCTTCGCATCGTCGGGCTTGAGTTTCAATTTTCAGGTCGTTGGCACAGAGGGTCCGGGTATCGACTCTACAACTTTACAGACCACAACCGCATTGGTTGAAAGCGCAGTGAATAGCATGCAACGCCACCACACGTCCGGCCCAAAAGAAGCACAGTTCCAGCTCAAAGCAAGGCTTCTCAAATTGGGCGAGACCTATTTGTTTTCATTGGAAAAACAAAAAGACCACAATCCGGTACTTGCCAAGCATATGCGCGCTGAGCGTCTCGAAGATCTCGATACCGTGGTCAACAGAGTAGTGAGGGCTGTGATATCCGAGTCTTCGCCGGAGTCAGAGGTCCGGGTAGACGACGTGACAGAAGCTGAGGCATTGACGATACGCAGGCGTCGTGCGACCGGTGCTTGGTTCTTAGGTTTTGGGCCACATGGGGGACACAACCTGACTTCCGCACTGCTAGTCAATTTTTCAGTCGGTTACAACTGGTTTGTCGGACCGGCAGCGGTCAAAATTTACACTGACTCTGCCATTGCAACATCGGGACAAAGCGCTCGCCTGTTTCAGTTCGGAATTGGGGCAAGTTACTACTTCACCCGCTCTGATATATCACCTTTAGTGGCAGCAGAATTTGGCTACGGCTTTTCTTCCGGCGCTTCCGGTTCCAGCAACGGTTTCGCCGGTGGGCTCGGCACTGGCATCGGTCTTTTCAGAACCTCTACCATTGGACTTGAAATTCTGGCCAGAGTATCGGCGATTTTCACTTCCAACGAATCAGGCATCCCAACCATCTATGGCTTTCGAGCCAGTCTGTACTTTTAATGAAATGAAACTCAGGGTAGCATGCTTTCATGCTTCCGTTGAACCTTGAAGCCGTGCAAGCTGCACGTTCGGTTATCGCGCCCTACACAATCAAAACCCCTTTGCTGTTTTTTGATTATCTGAAGGAGCGTCTGGGCAAACAGGCTTACGTTAAATGTGAACTATTCCAAAAAACCGGCTCCTTTAAAATTCGCGGTGCCACCGCATGTGTGCATCACAACCTGGCCCAAGCAAAACAATTCGGAGTCGTAGCCGCTTCTGCTGGCAACCATGCTCAAGGCGTTGCCGCTATCTGCCGCTGGCTGGGAATCAAAGCAACAATTGTTATGCCCACAACCACCCCGCCCAACAAAATTCATAACACCCTTGAATGGGGCGCTAAAACAGAACTTTTTGGAACTATCCTGGACGAATCGAAAGCGCACGCGGAACAATTGGCCAGTCAAAAAGGGCAGTTATTCATTCACCCTTATAAGGATCCCGATGTACTTGCGGGCCAAGGAACTATCGCATTGGAACTGATTGAGGAGGACTGTTTTGATGGCGTTGAAGCGGTTGTCATTCCTGTAGGTGGCGGAGGATTGATCTCGGGCTGTATTTCGGTCCTTCGTGCACTCAAGCCCAAGGTGAAAATTTACGGAGTCACCACCAAAAATGCCCCTGCAACGTTTGAAATGTTTCATCGAGGTGCAGTAGTTCAAACCGAATTAAAGTACACACTTGCCGATGGCGTAGCCGTAAAACAGCCCGATGCTGAAATCATCGATTTTTTGAAGAAAAATCTCGAGGACCTCATTCAGGTCAGAGAAGAATCGATTGCCCATGCCATTGCGGTCGCTGCGGAACATGGAAAGCTTGTCGTGGAGGGAGCTGGAGCACTGCCTCTGGCTGCGGTATTGGACGGATTTGTTCGCCATACCAAGATTGTGCTGCTTCTTTCCGGCGGAAACATCGACGTCCCCGTTTTATCCAATGTCCTGCAACGAGGCCTTGTGGAACAGGGACGAATCGTACGTCTACTCGTTCGAATTTCCGATCGCCCTGGCGGCTTAAACTCCGTCACACAAATCCTGGCACAAACCCAAGCCAACATCCTGCAGGTATTTCATCAAAGAGCCACTTTGCATGCTGGGGTGGGCGAAACTGAAATTGAGGTCGATATTGAAACTCGGGGAAAAGAGCATACAAAGGACATCGTACGAGAACTTTCCGCCCACGGCTTTCAGGTCAGTCGTGTTACCTAAGTTTTTAGCCCTTATCTTCGCAACACTGCTTACGTCGAAGTCTTTAGCCCTAAATCCTCGGCTTGATCTGCAGCTGGGCTACCACGCCATGAGCACACTCCCTAACCGCGTTACGCAAACAGCGCTATATTCCCGCACGCTTTTTCCGTGGGTTGATGGGGAGTTCGGCGTGCGGCTCGGTGAATCCGCCTTTGACCTTAACCATTTCGACTACAAAGGAGAATTGACCTGGCGGGCCCTTTCTTTTTTTTCTGTCACTGGCCGGCTTTCGCAATCCAACCGACTGACTGATTCCATGAGTGTCACCCAAGCTCTTATTCGCGGGCAGCTGGACGTATGGCCGTTTGATTTCATGGGATTCTTTGTCAGTTTTGGCTGGTACAAGCGGTTTCACTCGCTAACCAAACTCACCATACTGCCCACTTTTTCCGGGGCTTTTTATGATACGGATATGGCTGCCTCGATTGGCTTACGCATCCAGCCGACTGCGTTGATTGCAACGGTTATCGATCTGTCGACGATTGAAGAGATTGATATTTTTAATCTTGCCAATCCCTTCTTAAGAATAAGAGCGGCCTATGAACCCAAGCCCGGTGGTTTAAAATGGACCGCCTTTGCAAGATATCGAATCCTTCTTGGATTTGGAAGATTGGATGAATTCATGATGGGTCTGGGGTGTGAAATACCGCTGGAACCTAAGGAACTATCCGAAGCTCATAGTTAACCGTAGTCCCTTGCACCCGGACTTGGACAAAGAAAAAATCCGTTACCGGTCCGAGGCGTTTGCCCCCACCTCCTCCCGCTACTACATAGGTCACGCCATCAACCGTCCCTTTTGCAAAACTATGAAAATGACCGCCCAGCCAGGCAGTCACGCTATAGTTTACAGCCAGCCTCATCAACCGTGCACCCTCCCATTCATCGGGAAACCTAAGAAAAGTCCGCTCTCCAGGAACGATGGGTAAATAATGCGAAAGCAGGAATAAGTGCGTGGGCCGACTCTGTTTAAGTTCCTCGGTTAACCAGTCCCACTGTGTTTTCCCCAGAGTCCCATCGGCACTGTCGGTCACGATAAATTTTGAATTACCTGCTGCCACGCTGTAATGGGTGGGACCCAATAATTCCTTCCAGTGCGTCCAACCCTCTCGAACGATGTCATGGTTTCCGATTACGTACAGAACCTTGTTCTCAAACCCCGCTTCTCGAATCGCTTCTTTGATGGCAACAAAATCTATCCTCTCTCCTTCATCCGCCAAATCCCCCAGTAAGAGGATAAAAGCGTCCCCTTCCTCTCGCGCAGAGTTCAATATGGTCCGCAACCGAGTGGTGTCGCCATTACCAACATGCAAGTCTCCCACGGCTGCAAAACTGTAATTCTCGCTGTCCCGCAGGTTCAGCTCGAGCCTGGGGGGAGTCAATGTTGCGCTCTCACTAAAACGTTGCTCCTGACCCGTCTTGCTGACACAGGAAACACACGTGAGGACAACAACGACTATCATTATTCGCATGGCTAACCTCCTCCTTGGTATGCACATGACGGGACCTCACGAATCTGATTCGGCAAGGAACATCCTACCTAAGTTCATCTAAAGTTGGAAGTATTTGCCCTACTTAACCCGTCATGTGCATACGCAGGCGTTGTCCGTCGATCAGCCGCCATGCAGCAAAAACAGTTTGACTTAGTTAGTCAATTCCATAGACTGAGGTTGGGTTCGGAAAAAGAGGTAATAAAAAACGCAGACAATTTGGGACAAGGGGGGACCATGGCAATCACTCGTGGGCGAGTCACTGCAGTACTATTCATACTGCTGCCGTTAGTATTGCTGCTGTGCCACTGTTCGCGAAATCAAACGCAAGCCCCGCAGCCTAGAGCACCTGAAAAAGCTCCAGGTTTACTGGCTATCCAAGATGGCCAAACTGCGATTGCTAAATCCGCCTTGGAGAAACAGGAGTTCTTGTTCCAAGCTTCACTGATTGAGCAACTTCCCGCTCCACTGAGTCGCAGCTTAAAAAGCCGCATCGTTGTTTTCAAAAAGACCAAAGAAAAAAACGCCAAATTATTCATGATTGAGGCGAGCCAAGGACATTCAGCGGCTGCTGGAATGCCCGCTCAATTGCCGCTCGCTGAATTCCCTATCTTACAGGAAAACGAAAACGAAATTGTTTTCGATTTTAATGAAGGAATGTCTGGCCTGTTCGTAACGACAGATTGGTATGCACACGACGAACAGACCAAAGAATATGAGCCTGCCTTCACATCGGTGCGCTTGCGAACCAGTCGATTGGATTCGCTGCGGTTAATCTCAGGTAACGTCCTTGAGATTCGTCAAGTGGCTCAGGCTGTGATCAGTCCAATGGGAATAACGGATATCGCAACACCCGTGGAAGTGAAATACTATCTGAGCCCGTACCAGCCCGATCCGAGCTTTCATCCTCTGCCGGTAAAAAACTTCAAACAGGCAGCTTTTTTTGAAGTCGCCCCTTTACTGAATTCAGGCGGCTCAACTTCCGTGCTTGCCACCAAATTTAATATTAATGAGCCCATTGTCTTTGCCCTTTCGTCGAATTGGCCGAACGAATTTAAGGATGCGGCACGAGACGGGGCCCTTTACTGGAACGGCGGATTCGAAAAACCCTTGATTCAAGTGATCGAGGCCCCGCCCGGGGTGGGCGCCCCCGATTTTGAGCACAACATTATTCAATGGGTACCCTGGGATCGAGCAACCTATGCTTACGCCGATGCCAACATGGATCCGCGAACAGGACAAATCCTTCACGCACAAATTTATCTCATGAGCAGCTTTGCGATCGACGGGAAAGCTAAGGCACGCACACTGCTTCAACAGATGAAAGAAAACAGCAAGAAACAAACCCATCCACACCCCGTGCATTTGTCTCTCGCCGGCTTTGCAAGCAAGCCACTTTGTGAGTTCAACGCCGAACAATCTTGGCAATATTCCCTTAACCAATTACTCATCTCCGGCGTATCTGACAGCCAAATTCTCAGAGCAGCCGGGGACTTTATCCGTGCAGTGGTGGCACATGAAATAGGGCATGCGTTAGGGCTCCGCCATAATTTCGCTGGATCGCTTGGCCAAAAAAATTACCCACTTGAAAAACGACCTGCCATGATGCGCGACTATTTCGAAAACGATACCGTGTCCCCAGATATCCTGACTTCCAGCTCAACGGAAGATTATTTGCCCTACCAGGAAGAAGTCCTTGTTGGCTACCGAATACGAAAGCACATGGACATGCTCGAACATGATCGCAAGGCCATGGGGATCTTGTATGGAGGGAAGCCATTAAGCAAAAAACAAGCCCCGCTTTTTTGTACGGATACGGATCTTAAGAAATTTGTAGACTGCAAAGTCTTTGACTCGGGAAGCTCACCTGTGGAATTCGGTGCTGCAACGGCCGTCGATCAGCTAAGAGACCTGCCCTACGACCTGATCGAGACTTACATTGCTGCGAAGGGTCCTTTGCCTGGAGACGAACCCACAGCTGCAGAAGAAGTCCCGCTGGATCCCGAAACGGTTTCCAGTCGGATTATGGGCCCTCTGAAGAAAGCGATGGAAGGTTTCGGTTCGAGTTCCAGAGTACTCCCTATCTATGTTGATTTTCCATATGTCAGTCCAATCAATCTCGATAAATTGCGCGAAAAGGAGCGGGCCTATTTTGCAGCGCAGATTGAAAAGCTGGGCGGGCTTGAAAAAGTTTTTGTGCGTGTGCCGACACACTATACAGAGACAGTCCTGAAACAATTTGTAACGATCGCTCAAAGTGCCGGCTACCGTTCCGGCACAGGCCTTGGGGGAACGCCTTATGATTTTTCCCAAGATGACATCCAGGCAATGAATGAAAATGTGTCCGAACTCATGAAGAAGCTTCCTGCTGCTCTTGCGAAAAAAGACATCGAAATACTGTCAAAAGTTCCCACAGATTGGAAAGTGGCAAACCCTTTCGGTGAGCGGCTGGCATCCCTGCTGGCGCAGCGCATGAGGCAGTACGTGCAACACAGTGAAGGGGCAACTATCTTGGCCGACATTGAAGTCACTCCCTCCGAGGAGACAGAGACTGATTCTGAAGAGGAATTTGATTACGGCTTTTACGTTTGGGCCCTTATGGCCAAGCGGACTATCGCCCCACCCGCTCCCGAGCAACCGGTGGCCGCAACAAGCCCCACTGCCAAATCGAAAACCAAATCGCCAAAAATTTTTCATCTTAAGGTAAACCTGCCAAAATTTTTCTACTCACACCAAGTTAGAAAGGAGGCCGCCGCAATTTTGGCACCAGTTTCTTCGGAGGAGGGCCGCGGTTGGGGAGTTTCCGAACGGGCCACTGAGAAAGAAACTTTCTTGAATTTACTCAATCTCTCTCTGGGTTGCTCCAGTCAAAAGGACGCAGACTGTACCATCCAGAAGTTCAAGCCAGAATCCGTAAAACTTGCCTCAACTAGCCTGCCACCTGCGGAGGCAAAGAAACTGCAGCTATCCATCCTCCGTTGGCTGGTAGAAAACAAAGAGGTCCTGGCTAAATTCAAGTAAACTCCCTAGGAGTTTCGTAGGGCCTTCGCGGCCATGGAGAGCAAGTTGAAACCTAATCAGCCACAGCCGCGACCACGTCGCCATGAACTACGTTAAGGCAATCTCCACGGAAACTAAGACCCGCCCAAAGATTTCCCATTTTCACAACATCTCCCATAAAAATTTATAATGGATTTCACGGAGCTCTGGAGTTGCGATAGTTTTGGGGAGCGTCCTGTATTTTTCAGTTGACAAAACTCA
>JACQOU010000374.1 GCA_016207775.1 Deltaproteobacteria bacterium | reverse complement strand
TAAGAGACAGAGCTTGCCGAAGTTGTGCGGGTCGAAACGAGAAGGTTCTTCAAGAAGCACGTGAGCCACAAGCCCGTAGTTCTTCCTTTAATTGTCGAAGTGTAATCTAATGCAAAATCCATATTAAAACTGGCCGAGCAAGGTGCCGATAAGCTATTGGGAAACTTTGCTATGTCGGCACCCAAAAAGGCACCCAAAGATTTTTTTGAAATTCGTCTTCGCTCTGTGGCTACTGAAATTCCCTTGCCGTTTGATCTCTTTTTGGTGGTCAACGGAAAACCGGTGCTCTTCAGACGTCGCACTGATGTCATCACTGAGGACAGGATGAAGTTACTTGTCCGTCATGGGGGTGAGAAATTCTTGGTTCCCGAAAGCCAACGTATTCCCTATATGAAATCGATCAAGGACGTGATCGCTAATCCCAGTACTCCAACGGACATAAAAAGCAGATTTATCAAGGAGTCGGCTTTTGTTCATGTTCATGATTTGTTTACTAAGGAAGATCTTTCTCCTGTCATAAGCGAAACCAAATCTTTGGTTGAGGAAATGGTTTCGTTCGTTTCAACCGACGTAGAAGCGATTACCTCCCTTATGCGCCTTTCTGTTCACGACTATTACACCTATAACCACTGTGTTGATGTGGCGGTGTACTCGATTGCTTTAGCAAAGAAGATTCTGGGTGAGGATAAGAAACTGCTGTTACTGGCGGGCTTGGGTGGGCTTCTTCATGATATTGGAAAAAGAAAACTTAACTGGGATCTCATTAATAAAAGCTCGCCGCTTACTCAGCTGGAGTGGGAGGAGATAAAGCGTCATCCCCTTTATGGCAAGGAATCGTTGGAAAAGATTGAGGCGATTCCCGTGGATGCCAAGCTGGCGGTGGTAGAACACCATGAAAATTTTGATGGGACCGGATACCCCTATGGCTTAAAAGAGGAACAAATATCTCGACTCAGCCGGATTGTTACCATCGCGGATGTCTTTGATGCTTTAACAACGGATCGCTCGTACCACAAGGCTGTTGGACCCCAAGAAGCGCTAGGTACCATGTACTCTATGCAGCCTGGAAAATTTGATCCCATGATTTTCCAAAGCTTTAATAAGAATTTTGCAAAAAAGGGTCCACTCAAACTGACCGCCGATTTTGACCCCTGCCAACCACAATCACTCGACCGATTCAAGGTCGGCTAATTTCATCCAGTCAAACGATAATAAAGCAACTGATTCACTGAATTGCCCTATCCCAATCTGGCACTAACCCTCAGTGTCATTTTGGTTGATTGGACTTTCTTCAGCTCGGTCAGTTTCAGGCAAGTGGCCATTCCCAAGGCCTTTTTCCAATTGGGACGGGTTGGCATGAGCCTTGCTCTCTAGCTTGATGTGGATTGGAGGCAAATAAGAAAGGGGAATCTTTGAAAGAAAGATCTCTCAATATTGCGGAACAAATCATCGGAAGTCCCGCCATCTTTTCTTACCTTTCGGTGGTCAGAGAAATGCTGACCATGCCATTTGGACGGGGCTGTTTGATTCGCTTAAGTCAAATAGCCCCTCCGTCTCTTTCTTTTGTACCAGCTTTTAACGATATTGGTTGACCGTATTGAAATGCAGCTTGAGTGGCGCTGACCATAAACTGTGCGCCGCCTTGCTGTTACTGTTAGTTTAAGAAAACAAAAAGTCGACAGTGTGTTGCAAAGTTGTCTTTTTCTTCCATTTTGCCCTGAAAATCGCCTTCAGAGTGTGCTCATAACTTGAACTTCGTCTAAATTTCTCTTGAAAATTTGACGATACGCTAGAAGCGGAAACCCCCTCAAAGGACGGTGGTATGGGTACCAATTTATCTCGCATACGGTTGTCTGAATGGTTAGGGCTTGTAGCAATTTTGCTATGCATTTCTTGCAGCTCACAGCAGAAAAAAATCAGTGAGGCATCGTTGGAGGGGTCCACCGAAAGCGCACAAAATTCTTTGGATTCGGGCGAATCTGAAGAAGTGGCAGCTATCCTCGAGCAGGCGGAAGCCTCTCAGCAGGGAGATAAGCCAGCAGAATTTCTGGCAAAGGGAGAGCAAGATGCGGGGGCTGATGTGACTGTCGTTACTTCAAATGAGATGAGGGAATTTGGATTAACTGATGAATCTACTCAGGATGTGGCCGAAGGTTCAGGCGTCGAGTTGGAAAGTGAAAAAAGTTCAGTCGTTAATGAGGTTTCCAATGAAAAGACCGAGATTGCTCGGAATGCGGTTGTTGAACCCTCCACACTGAGTGCAAGTGTGGATGAGACGTTTCCGGTAACTGAAGTGACACCACCCGCAGAAGAGCAAACCTTGGCGGCTAAACCCGCAGTTCTCGCGGAGCCTAGGTTAAAAGCAACCGTTTTGGCTGAGCCTTCGAGCCGGGCTGCCGAAGCTGCAAGATTAGCCACTGAGCAAGCAATGGATAGTGAGGCGGAAAGGGAACTTCTTGGATCGGCTGCGATTGTAGCTATGCAGGATAATCAGACTAACCAGGCACCCAAGGCGGATACCTTGGATAGTCCAGCGGGAGTACAGGCAAGTGCCGGTCTGGTTGGTCCTGACCCAGCTGTTCCAGCTCCGGTGGTTGGGGGAACCTTACCTGGGAAAATGCCGTCATCTCCACAGGCCGAAGAGACGAGAGCCGAATTGGCGAGTCTCGAAGTGGCTCGGTTCATTGATCGCAACATCGTTTCAATCCTTGCGGGCGGTGGCCTTCTGGTTCTCATTGTCTATTGGTTAGCCGCTCGTACCAGGCGTTCAAAAAGGCCGGACGAGATTTTCTAAGTTCAATTCAAATTGAATCAACCCCAGCGGTTCCCGCTGAATGATTTTTGAGGCTAAATGGGGCGGTTTCCAAAAATCTTTTCGTAATATCGCGCAGTACCAT
>JACQOU010000410.1 GCA_016207775.1 Deltaproteobacteria bacterium | reverse complement strand
CTTGAACATAGGACAAGCAGCTTACCGCACTCGGCCCTATACGGGAAAAGGGGCCACTCCGAGCCCCTTTACAATCCCCTGGCAAGGATGCCTTATATCCCGCGCCGCAAGCGGCGGGGATCTACGGCATATTTTTTAGAAGAACCCATCCCTCCCTTCCGATCACGGGAAGCCAGTCCTCATCCGCGGTTCCCCTGGGGAAGTGGCTACTGTGGACCTCGACTTGGAGGCCCGCTTGTTTGAGCGCATACTGGATCTTGTTTCCACCTAGGCATTCGTCGAGATAAAAGACGTAATCAGGCTGCTTCTCTGACCTGCTCACACCGGATTGCCTCTTCGATCAGGGACTCATTAACGCTGAAATCCTGTGCCAACTCTCTGATGGGCTCTCCGGCCAGGAATCTTTCGAAAACATTTGAAGTGGGAACCGCAGTACCAACCAGCACGGGCCTTCCAAATGCGATATCGGGATCGATAACTATTTTCCTCTCGTCGTCATGTCCAGCGTGTCTAGAAAATGGAAATAATCTGATCGGCACACCCGCAGGATCGCGTTCTATGCGCTGCACGAATCGTTCAATAGTTTCACGGAAAGTTAGCTGACCTTCCCTAGTCACATTAAGAAGAAGGCCACTACGCTCAACGAAAAGATCTAATCCCGCAGCAAGAAATTCCTGAGTTAGAAGAGGGCGAGAAGTGCTAAGCTTCTCCTGGACAAATCGGAGCCCCTTACGGATTTTGGGTAGGGGAATATCATGAACTTTCCTTATGCCGGCCAGCACATTGATTTCTACCAAATTATTGAACGAAATTAACCGGTCTCTTGGGTCCGCGATCTGCACGACTGGTTCAAAGAACTTTGAAGGACCCTTTGAACTCTTGTAAGACTGGCCAAATACCCAGGAACGCAGGGTAGAAAGCGGAACTCGAAGATAGTGCGCCACCTCAGTCGGAGTATAAGCCCCAATTTCTTTTGTTTCAGCTCTTCCCATCACTAATCCTTATACAATAGCGCAGGCTCAGTCAAAAGTAGAGAGTACGCTTCCACTAAACAAAAGAAAATATCAAACAAACCCATTCATGCATCGTCTCTCGAACCGCGTCCATGATGTTTTAGGGGTGGCAATAGCTGCCCGCTGCGAGCAGGGCGACAATTTGGTGGGCGACTTGGCGGGGCGCCGTACTGAAAAAGGGCCACTCGTTTCAAATCAAGGGTACTGGTCTGTCTATTAAGGTATTAAGGTACATCCTTCCTTTTCAGAAGCTCACCTCTGAAAAGGAAGGATGGTTTCAAAATTGAAACCACATTGTTTTCATTTATGTTGCATAGCATCGTAGCCGCTGGTAATAAGACGTTACTGTGCAAAGTGACTTATTGAATATCGACAGTCGACGCGTTTTTTTGAAGCAAGAGCTTTCAAAACGTTGCCAAAAAAATCCGCGATATTCGCTTCGGTCCTTTGCAAAAGCTCTTGGCTTAAGCCATACGGTTTTAAGCCTATTCTTGTCCGGTAAGAGGACCCTTTCCAAAAAAGCCACGAGTCAAGTCGTCACTTCTTTAGCGCTATCTCCCCGTGAGCAAGCCGCTTTCTACGGGGAAAGCCCGGCAAAACAGTACGACCATTTGAGCCTCGATTCCTTTGCCGCCATATCCGACTGGTACCACTACTCCATCTTAAGTCTCCTCGAGTTACCCAACGCCAAATGTGATGCCGGGTGGATGGCATCACAACTTGGAATTTCGCGCATTCAGGCTCAACTGGCTTTCGAGAGATTGGTGAGACTGGGCCTCATTAAGAAAACCGCTCACGGATGGCGACAAACTGGAAATCCGCTTTACGTCGGAAACGATGTGCCATCGGCCGCACTTCGAAAATTTTACCGTCAGTTGTTGGAAAAGGCCACGGACTCCTTGGAAAATGATCCTCTGGAATTACGAGATTTTTCTTCGATTACTTTCGCGATGAACCCCAAGTTCATTCCTTATGCGCAAAAAAAAATTCGCCTTTTTCGAAGACAACTGGTGTCTGAGCTTGAGAAATTGGGCGAGCCCACAGCTGTTTTCCACCTCAGTATTCAACTTTATCCAAGTTCCCGTATCGAAAGGGGAAAAAATGAAAAAAAATGTCATTAAAATCGTAATGGGTTGGTGTCTAGTAGCTTTGATGGATCAAGCAATTGAAGCTTCTCTCCCTGCGGGTAATGATACGGGCAATGGAGGATATGGCATTCGAATCGGTGACAAAATCTATTCATTTGATTTAGCCATCGCTGGCATTCACTTAAGTCCATATGCACCGCTATCCGGAACTGAGTCCTTGCTGCCTTCCGAGAAGAAGCTGATCGAATCGAAATTAGCCGATATCAAAGATAAAGAAGTGCTTGCCATTGTCGAGACAAAGCTTGCTTCCTTAAGGCAACAGCTCAAGAAGGAAAACATTTTTTATCCGCTTAATCATGTCATTTACAACATGACCCGCTTTTCATTCAGCTATCATAAGGATCTGGAATGCACGAAAGTGAATGACAATTCGTTGCCTTATGCGAATTGGACGAAAGTGCAACTGGCTTATCGGAAAGGCGACCAAATAAAATTCTGCAAAGATTTTTCAAGGATTGACCGTGCCAACCAGGCAAGCAATATTCTGCATGAAATATTTTATGCCGCCCATTTCGATCCGCAAGCACAAATAACAACGAACTTAATCGGCCTCTTGTTTCATCACAAATATGAACAGCTAGATCAGTATGCTTTAGTAGATTTGAAACGGCATCTCGGAAGTCTGACTAGAGCTAACCGGGACTTCAATAATACACTCACCCATGTCACTAATACGTTCTTGGGCCCGTGGTATTTCGTGGAGGTTCAAGAGATTGGAAGCCTTTCACCTTCCCTGATCTCTGAATTGCAAATTCCAGCCGGATTAAGCCCGTGCTTTGGGTGGTTCGAATATCTGGCAGGCTATTCATCGTTCTCCTTTCATACCGATGACAATAACGAGATCCTAAAGCACCACGAATCACTGGGCGCATGGTTCGTTTTTGAGGGGGCTCGATGTGACGGAACTTTTCTTGAGCCGGTGATTCTATTTGAACTTGAGAAAGCCCCCGCCCAGCCTCTTATCCTCACCGGTTATGTCAAGCTGCCTGCTGATGGCCCTTCCTCCAAAGGACCCGTTGGAATGCTGAAAGAAAGCACTTCGCTCCAGCTCGATATCCTTTGCAGTGGTCCTCTCAAAAATGGCTGCCGTCTTAACTGGGATTACGGCACCTTCAACTTTGAAGCCTCTAGTTTCTTTAATATCGTAGAAACGCTGCCCATCCATTCTTCCCTGATATCTCAGCTCGAGCCGCCTGACGGCTATAAGCCCTGTTTTGGAATGGCTCGCACCTGCGACCAGGACAGTGACGAAGAATATGCACTTTGGTTTGTCAAAAATAAAGATTACTGCCAACAGGGATACTTTTACTCCCGATATGGCTTTCGATTTCGGCCCAGCTTCAAAGATCGGGGTATCATACTAGGAGACACTTTTGCGATTCAACATGAAGAAGCAAAGGAATTTCATGTCCCGATCGGATATGTCAATCTTGACCCTTCAAAGGGATCAAAAGAACTGTGGTATCTTTGTAATGGTCATTACACGGGACTTTGCAAAATCACACACGGAAAAAAACTCGAAATTTTCAATGAGGATGAAACCATCTTCTCTGCGACCCGACATGGACACGTTGAAAGAGTCAGTTACCTAGTGGGGAATGACCCAAGCCTTATAAACGCCACAGACCCGCAAATGTACGACCGATGGCCTATCCTCACCATGGCAGCGGTTCGCAAGGATGATTACGGCCCCAAAGTTGTCGACTGGATCCTCAAGCACGGTGCTGATGTTAATCTTAGGAGTCGTAGTAACCACACGCCGCTTTACTTTTGTGAAGAGTACCATGGGCATACACTATCCTGTGCTCTCATCCGAAACGCCGGCGGCACTTCGCCTTAGCTCGACTTTGGCCCTTTTTTCCTGGGTATCTACTTGACTCCAGCCAAAACAATTGGTTCTGCAAGCGCGCAGAATATTCTTAAAATCTCCCAAGTTCTTGCGCGCGCAAGTCGCAATAAACCATGTCCGTGGCGTTGCCTTCGTGATGATCTGAAACGCTTCGTTCGGGAACAAATTGAACACACTGCGGAGTACGTTGCCCCGAACGAAACCAATTGTTTTGGCTAGAGTCAAGTAGATACCCAGGCTTTTTTTCGTAGTGAGACGATAGAGCCGGGAGCAGATTCACGCACCCGCAGTAGGCGGGCATTTCGAGGCGTACTGAATCGTACGTCGAGGAATGCTCGCCCCGAGGACGCGCGAAGATGCCCCGGATCTATCGTCGTAATAGAAAAAAAGGGCCAAAGTCGAACTAAGAACTCAATCCAGCCAGGCTGTTTCTTAACCTTGAAAACCTACCGCTATGCTCAGCGCAGCTCCAAAGCCTTTGAAATTCTCACTTCTGTTTGCTAAATAATGAGCAGTGGCCCCGGTTCAAATCCGGTCGTCGGCTATTTTTTCTGAATCGCTGTTCTGCAAGAAAAGGGAAAATGCAACTTTCAGACCGAGTGCCCAGCAAACAATCACAAGCCAGAAGCCTGTATTGTCTTGGACCCAGCGAGTGGCCTGTCATACGCAGCCATCAGCAGATCAGCTATGCACCTACCCAATCTGAGACTCTTAGGGTTGGCGACTTAATCGTATACAAGACGCACCTTGGAAAAGTGTGCCACCGAATCATTAACATTCGAGAAAAAATGGATGAAACAGAGTTTCTTGTGAAAGGCGATGCTCTTTTCCTTCCCGATGGCTGGATCAATCCACGCGATATTCTGGGTAAAGTGATTGCAATCGACCAGGAGTCTATCGAAACTTTGCGCTTTCAATTACTATCCAAGTTCTTTTGGTTTCATTCACTCATGCAGGTTCAAACAAGTAAGTTTCTTTCAGAAAAAGGACGATTTGCACTACAGCGCTTTCCCCATATGAGATCCTCGCTGATTCATACAGCGAACTTAGTGACATCGCCCTGGTTGCTTGCCAACTCCCACTGGCTAAGGGAGTGGACAAATGAACTTTCTTTAGCGGTAAGGTCAAAAACTCGAGAAGTTGCCCCTTCCGTTCGGCAAGGCATCCTGCACACCCGGGCCCGCCTGGTACATAAGGTGAATGAAGTGCGAAGGGATACTGGCCAGCTGGTTTTCAACCATTTCATCGTCCCCCCCAGGAGTCCTTCCTTTCGGCTCGTACCTCACGGCGGAGATTACGGACACGGTTTCTTCTACGAAGAAATTTTCTGCAGAGGCTCTACGGATGTTGATGACATTGCAAAACGTTTAATCCAAAAAGCTCCCGTACTCGACTTAGGTGGAGGAGCGGGCCGTTTAGCTAAACGACTTGCTCTAGCCGGCATAAAGGTCACGCTGCTGGATAATTCCAAGAGCATGCTTGCATACGCCCGTCAGAGGAGAAGAAGTCTCCCCTTGTCGAAACGATCCCATTTTTCAATCCAATGTCAGGACATGCGAAATCTGCATCTGTCTCAGAAGTTCCGTGCGATTGTTTCGGTGAACAACGCACTGGAACATTTGGGAGACAAGAAAACCATTTTAGAGACCCTCACAAGAATTCGTAAACATTTACTGGATCGAGGGATTTTTTTTGCAGAAGTACACAATCCTAAATTTTGGCAGCAAAGGGCTGGGTGGAAGAAGTGCAGATGGCTGTACGAGGCGGACTTGCAGGTACATGGAACGAGGTTTCGCCTTTGGGAGAGAACGTCCCCTGGGCAAACACCTAACGCAGTGGTCTGGGAACATGCAACGTCCTCTGACCTTATGCGCTTCACCCTACTGCGTACCACTCTATGGCTGTTTGAAAAGCAGGAATGGGAAGCACTTTTTTTAAGCGCAGGTTTCAGGATTCGATCCCTGTGGGAGAATTGGGCGGGAACACCGGCATCGGACACAAGCTCGAAACTGGTTTTTGTTTTAAATACAAAGTAGCGTACCCTTGTCACTTTTTAGAATTTGAAGTATTGTTCTTCAATTCATTGCACATATTGCGTCATAGGAAAGGGGGCCAAGAATGAACGAACAAACCTTTATCGCACCTGAAAGCACAATCTATCGCCAGGTTTCCGATGAATTAGTGGTGATCCAGCTGGATACAGGTTTTTTCTTTTATTTCAGCCCAGAAACTTCTGCGTTTCTTGATTTTTTTCGTCAGGCTCGTACTCTTGCTGATTTTCTTGAAAGCATCGGCCTGAATGAAAGTCAGGCAAGTGAGAAAGAGTATATTCACGTCTTTATCGAGTTCCTGACCAGTCACCAGATCATCATCCGAACAGATTTTCCAAGCCATGGACCCCTCACACACTTTAGTTACTGCCGTCCGGTTTTTTACAGAAAAGGTGAGCGTGTTCTTGATGAGGTTGCCTTTTTGTGTCCTTAGAGCCTGATGCTCTCAAAGAGCCTCTTGCTTTGACCACCATTACCACGTGTGTCCACAACATGCGCCGATATCTACCGAGCGCAATTGCCTCGGTCTTTGCGCAAACAAGTACGCACTTCGAGTACCTGATCCTGGATGATGGATCCACAGATGGCACGTGGGATTATTTAAAAACTTTTCAAAACCACCCTCGCATCCGCCTCCTTCGTCACTCCACGCGCCAGGGGCTCTGTGTATGTAGAAATCAAATGCTTGAATCTGCTCAAGGTGAATATTTATCTATTTTGGACGCAGACGATATTTTGACCCCGCATAAGGTGCAGCTGCATGCAGAGATTCTTGCAGCCGATCCGAATGTGGGAGTGGTCTGGGGACGGTCGATTGTCACGGGTGATGATTCTTTCCTTCTTCCTCCAGAAGGCTTTGAGCCGGGTTGGGACCTGTTGACCCCCTATCAAGCTACCCATAGCTCTACCACCTGGCGCAAATCGGCGTTAATTCGGGCAGGCGGTTACGATCCCCGTTGGACGCATGTGGAAGCGCCGGATCTGTTTCTGAAGGTCGGAGACCGCTGGAAACAGGTTTTCAGCCCTGCTGTCGTAACGCTCAAGCGCCTTTTGCGTGACAATGAATTCCGCACCGATCTAGCGAACGCCCAATCCTACTTTTCTTTGCAGTTGCTGCAACACACACTGCGTCGCCGCTATGGGACGAACGCAAAATACCTGGAAGAAAAATTATTCAATCAACCCACCCCCAAATTATCGCATTATCCCTTTTCCATTATTTGACGCTCAAATCTGCATAGGCTCTAATAGGCCGCAGGGCTGGAATAATGATCCAATTTCGCATTCACGGTCGAGGCGGTCAGGGTGGCGTGACTTTGGCCAAAGTTCTGGCCTTCATGTACTGGACTGAAGGAAAGTGGGTGCAGGCCTTTGGAAGTTATTCAGCCGAACGCACCGGCGCACCCATTCTCGCATTTACCGTTGTCGATGATGAGCCAATTACCAATCGCAACCGCATCTATTACCCCGATCACTTGATTATTTTGGATCCGACGTTGTTAGGCCCCGCTATCCTTGAAGGGCTGCAGCCCAATGCGTTCATCCTGATTGATTGCCCCCACTCGCCCGAGCGTTATGTTGAGTTTGCTGGTCACCGCATTGTAACCGTTGACGCAAGAAATATCGCTTTATTGCACAAACTTGGCACGAAAACGCTTCCTATTACAAACACAGCGCTCGCCGGCGCAATTGCAAAAGTGTTTGGTCTTCATTTTTCTGCGCTAGAAAAAACGATTGCGGCTCTTGAATTACCCAAAACCAATATCGAAGCGGCAAGACAAGCATACGAAACAGTGAAAATAGGCAAACCCACTCCGGGGAAGTGCAAGCTCTATCCCGTGCTGGAACCTAAAGAGCCGGTCCCCTCTTTAATCACAGGAAATAAAGGCACCGAGCCACAACTGAACGTAGCAGACTGGAAAAGCCAGGAGCCATTTTTCACTAGCGAGCGCACTGCTCCTTGCAACACCCAGTGCCCCGCTGGAAATGATGTGCGTGGTTTTCTCACAGCGCTTGCCCAGGGCCAACCCGATAAAGCGCTCGCTATTTTGCGGCAGACCTCGCCATTACCGGGCAGTACATCACGTGTTTGCCCCCATCCTTGCGAGCAGTTTTGTAACCGCAAGGAGATTGATGAACACATCAATATTCACGAACTGGAACGTCTGGCGGCAGACCGCGGGAAAATGAGCGACCCCAGACCTCAAGCGCGAAGAACTGAAAAAATAGCGATCATCGGGAGTGGGCCTGCTGGACTGTCTTGCGCCTATCATCTCGCAAGGTGTGGCTATCAACCGATCATTTTTGAGGCGCAACCTGAACCAGGCGGCATGCTACGAAATGGTATCCCCGAATATCGCTTGCCGAAAGATGTGCTGGAACGCGAAATTGCCTTTATTAAGGAAATGGGCGTTCGGATCAACTGCCGTTCGAAAATTGAAACGAAAGGGCAATTCGAAAAAATATTAGCCGAGTTTGATGCCGTGGTTTTGGCTTTGGGACTGAGTGAGGGAATACCCTTCACACAGGGTGGTGCCCACAGCATGCAGGGCATCGATTTTTTACGCAAGATCCGCTATGGTGAGCGCGTTGAATTAGGCCATAAAGCAGTTATCGTAGGAGGCGGCAACACAGCTATTGATTCCGCCCGCACCGCTTTGAGACTCGGAACAGCCCTGGTTACTGTGGTTTATCGACGAGACCGCGCACAAATGCCCGCAATTCCCGAAGAGATCGATGCCTCGAAAACTGAAGGGGTTGTGTTCAAATTCCTCTGCGCACCTCATGAAGTGACAACAAAGAATGGAAAATACTTTTTGAAACTTCAAAAAATGGAGCTGGGCGATGTGGACTCAAGTGGAAGGCGCTCGGTCCGACCCGTTGACTCTCAGTTTGAAGACATTGAATTTTCAACACTGATCATGGCAACAGGCCAGAAGGCGCACATGCCCTTCGTCGATGGCATCGTTGAGTGCAAGGACGGGCTCATCAAGACCCATGCTGGCCAAACCACACATCCGAAAATCTTCGCAGCAGGGGATGTCACTACCAATGAAGGGACCGTGACTCACGCAATAGGAAATGGCCGATTGGCTGCTTTGAGTGTCGATAGCTATCTACAAAAAACCGACCTGCCCAGGCCATTGCCGAAACAAATGGTCGAAGCTTCGCAAATGAATTTGTATTATTTCAACCCATCTCCTCGCGCGCAAGGACAGCAGCAATCCAGAGAGGCCAGAACTCAAACTTTTGCGGAAGTTCATCTGGGTTTGGAAAACGTTAACGAAGCCTTACGCTGCTTAAGCTGCGGAATGTGTAACGGCTGCCTTGGCTTTGAAAAAGGCAAGTGCGAACTGTTCTGCCCCGAGCGCACGATCCATCGGCTGACTGCAACCGAGCTCAATATCAACTACCAAGGTTGCAAAGGTTGCCTGATCTGCATGGAAGTCTGTCCCAGAAACGCTATGGATAAACGGCTCGTACAGAAGGGAGAGCGGTTGTGATAAAGCAGCTATGCACCGCCAATTACGCCGGAGGTTGGACGTTTTCGATTTGCGGCAATGCCAATCGAAACGCTCGCGGATGCGGTGCGGGCATTTATCCTATCACCCCTCAGACTGAAGTCGTCGAAACGATGGTGGATCTTTATAACAAGGGTCTAATCAAAAAAGGAAGAATCTTTCACGTTGAATCAGAACACAGCGCGCTTGCTGCCTGTATTGGAATGTCGATGGAAGGAGCACGAGCGTTTACCGCGACATCCTCAAATGGTGCACTATACATGGCCGAAAATATAGTCTGCTCTGCCCTTTTGAGATTGCCGATTGTCATGCAAATAGTAAACCGGACGCTAGGTCCTGAATGGAATATTTGGGCAGAGCAAGGCGAAAGTCTTCTATTTCGAGACTGGGGCTGGATACAAATTTATTGCGAGGACAACCAGGAGTTTGTGGACCATATCCTGATGGCGTTTTATATCTCGGAAAACCACAAAGTGCTCCTGCCATCCATGCTCTGCGTGGACGCATTTATCTTGAGCCATACGCTCATGCCCGTGTTGCTTCCAACCCAGGAAGAAGCCGATCAATATTTACCGTCCCTGGACCTTCCTCATCGTTTAAAGGTGGAAAACCCTTGCACAGTTGGCGGGCTTTCTGCACCCCGTATTACGGCAAGCCACCGTTACCAAATGGAGGCAGATTTCGCCAATGTTTTCCCCGTCTACCGGGAAGCACAGGATCATTTCGAAAAGATTTTTCATCGTCGCCCCACTGATCCGGTCAGTGGTTATTGTGTCGAGGACGCTGAAGTGATTGTCGTGGCCAGTGCCACCGTGGCGAGCACCGTAAGAAAAGCAGTTGATAAGTTTCGCGCACAGGGCAAAAAAGTAGGTTTGCTAAAATTTAAAATGCTCAGACCTTTTCCCACCGAGCTTTTCTTAAGCGTGGTTAAAAACGCAGACAAAATCGCTGTGATTGATAGAAATTTCGCCTTGGGTGCGCCCCAAAAGGTGGGCGGAATATTTTGCCAGGATATCGTGGCAGCTCTGGGCAGTGTGGCAAGTGCAAAGTTGGTACAAAGTTATATTTTGGGGATTGGCGGACTGGATGTGACTGGCGATCAAATTGATTTTGTGATCAACGACATTTTTTCTCGAAGTCAACCGACCCAGTCACTTTGGGGAGGACTCTAGATGAACGGTCTGCAAAACCACTCCAATAAGAACCATTCCAATAAGAACCAGTCCAGTCTCATTCGTTCACAGAATACCAATTGTGCTGGTTGCGGGATGTCTGTCGCTCTCAATCTTCTCGGAGATGTCCTTGGGAACAACGTAAAAATGGCGATTCCAGCATGTTGTGGAATCGTTACCGCTCACTCGTTTCCTTTTTCAGCTTATAAGGTACCGGTCATTGCCAGCACTTTTGCAGCCTCTTCGATGGTAGCTGCCGGCATGAAAGTCATACAGGAACTGAATCACGAGAGTTGCCATGTTCTTGCGTTTGCGGGAGATGGAGGCACATTCGATATCGGACTAGCCTGTCTGTCATCGAACGCGGAACGAAACGAGAACATTATTTACGTTTGTTACGATAACGAAGTCTACGGCAACACCGGAGCTCAACGAAGCTCTGCAACCCCCTTGGGAGCCTCCACGACCACTACTCCTTTAGGAAAGACCGGATTTAAGAAAGACATCATGGCTATCATGGCGGCTCATCGTATCCCTTATGCGGCCACCCTAAGCGTGGGATTTCCTGATGACTTCACGCAAAAAGTCCGGCTTGCCTCAACCATAAAAGGATTCCGTTTTCTTCATATTCTTTCTCCGTGTACCCCAAACTGGAAAATAGAACCTTCACAGACCATTCGGCTCGCAAGGCTTGCGGTAGAAACTGGCGTATTTCCTTTATATGAAGTCTTTGAAGGTGCCAAATATAAAGTTACAATACGCCCCAAAGAGTTGCGACCTGTGGAACAATACTTCAGTTTGCAAAAACGGTTTTCACGTATGAGCCCAGAAACCAAGAATGCTTTTGAACGAGCGATTCATAACAATTGGAATCGCCTGCTACAACTGGAGGAAATTTACCCGGCATAATCTTTTCCCAGTAATAGCAGGTGACCATCAACAACGGAGTCTCTCATGGCCAACATACCCACACGAGTCACCGATCCGGTTCACGATATTCTACGCTTCGAAAAGGACCAGCTCCAATCCATCTTCACCCCCCGCAACGTTGCGCTGATAGGCGCAACTGAAAAAACGGGTACCGTCGGGAGAACCGTGTTTTGGAATCTGCTCAGTAATCCGTTTGGCGGTATTGTGTTTCCTGTTAATCCCAAACGTTCGAGCATTTTGGGTGTAAAAGCTTACGCCAACGTGGCTTCGCTTCCTGAACCTGCCGATCTGGCCGTTGTGGTGACTCCTGCTCTGAGTGTCCCCCAAGTGATGCGAGAATGCGTCGAGGCTGGAATTAAAGGCGCCGTGATCATCTCTGCCGGTTTCAAGGAGATTGGTTTGGCGGGAGCAGAGCTTGAGCGCCAGATTGTTGAAATCACTCGCGGCAAAATGCGCGTCATTGGCCCAAATTGTCTGGGCGTAATGAATTCACACGGCGGCTTAAATGCAACATTCGCCGGAGCCATGATTCGACCGGGCAATGTGGGCTTTGTCAGTCAAAGCGGCGCACTGTGCACGGCTGTTTTGGATTGGAGCCTCAAAGAAAAAGTCGGATTTTCCGCGTTTGTCTCCGTTGGTTCGATGCTTGATGTTGGCTGGGGCGACCTAATCGACTATTTGGGCGATGATCCGAATACAAACAGCATCGTCATCTATATGGAAACAGTTGGAGACGCTCGCTCTTTTCTTTCCTCGGCAAGAGAAGTTGCACTCACTAAACCGATCATCGTGATTAAAGCCGGAAGAACCGAAGCCGCAGCCAAAGCTGCCGCTTCTCATACGGGCTCTCTTGCTGGCAGCGATGAAGTGCTGGATGCGGCCTTTCGACGAAGCGGAGTTCTTCGCGTGGGAAGCATCGAAGAGCTTTTTTATATGGCGGAGGTTCTCGCAAAACAGCAAAGGCCCAAGGGCCCACGACTGACTATAGTGACCAATGCTGGGGGCCCAGGAGTTTTGGCGACGGACGCCCTAATCAGTTCGGGTGGGGAACTCGCAGTATTATCGTCCCAAACCATAGAGGCTTTAAACAAGGAGCTTCCGGCGCATTGGAGTCACGGCAACCCCATCGACATCCTCGGTGATGCTGACTCTGAGCGATGGGCTAAGGTGCTCGAAATAGCAGCAAAAAACCCCGGAGGGGATGGACTGTTGGCCGTGCTTGCTCCTCAAGCAATGACCGATCCCGCCTTAACCGCAGAGAAGCTTCGTCCGTTAACGCGAACCCTGCAAAAACCTCTTTTGGCCAGCTGGATGGGCGGCCTCAGCGTTGAACCTGGCAATGTCGTACTCAACCAAGCCAACATCCCCACGTTCCCCTATCCGGACATGGCAGCGCGCGTGTTTCAATATATGTGGCGCTACAGTTATAATCTTCGCGGCCTGTACGAAACGCCGGTACTGAGTGGAGACGCAGATGAGCAGCCCAATCGCGCCATTGTCGATGAATTAATTCAATCGGCCAGAGCCTCAGGCCGTACTCTTTTGACCGAGGATGAATCCAAGCGAGTGCTTGCTTCGTATGGCCTTCCCACTGTAGAGACTTATGTAGCTACCACGGAAAAGGAGGCGGTTGAAAAAGCAGCTGCCATCGGTTTTCCGGTCGTTTTGAAGGTTTTTTCAAAAACAATCACTCACAAAACCGATGTGGGCGGTGTACTGCTTAACTTAGCAGACACACAAGCCGTGGCGCGCGCATACCAATCCATAAAGAAATCGGTTTCAGAGCGGGCGGGTGAAGAGCATTTTTCAGGGGTAACCGTTCAACCGATGTTAAAGCTGGATGCGTACGAACTGATTATTGGCAGCAGCGTCGATCCTCAATTTGGACCTGTCCTTCTTTTTGGCGCCGGAGGACAGCTCGTCGAAGTGATGAAAGATCGTGCGCTTGCGCTTCCTCCTCTCAATACGACCCTTGCGCGAAGAATGATTGAACAAACACGGATCTTTACTGCCTTAAAGGGAGTGCGTGGACGCAAACCCGTAAACATTTCGGCTTTGGAGCAGCTACTGGTGCGATTTAGTCAGCTGGTCGTGGAACAAAAGTGGATTCGAGAAATCGATATTAATCCACTACTGGCCTCCCCTGAGCGCTTGATCGCGGTGGATGCCCGCGTAGTTCTGCATGATGCAAAAACCCCTGAAGACCGTTTACCCAAACCAGCCATAAGACCCTACCCCGCTCAGTATGAAGGCACGTGGAAACTTAAAGACGGTACTTCAATCACGATTCGCCCTGTTCGCCCAGAAGACGAGCCTGAAATGGCAGCGTTCCACCAAACTCTGTCTGAGCGTACGGTTTATCAGCGCTACTTTAATCTATTGAAACTCGATCAGCGGGTCACGCATGAACGCCTATCAAGAATCTGTTTCAACGACTATGATCGTCAGATTGCGCTGGTTGCCACCCGCAAAAATAGCAAGACTCGGAAACAGGACATCATCGGTGTCGCACGCTTGACTAAACTGCACGGCGCCAGGGCAGAATTCGCCGTGATAGTCAGCGACCAATTCCAAGGGGCTGGTCTGGGGACGGAAATGCTATCCCGCTTGGTTCAGATCGGCCGGCACGAAAATATACAACGGATCGTGGCAGACATTCTGCCTGACAACCGCCCCATGCAACGAGTGTGCGAAAAATTGGGCTTCCAACTAAAAGCGTCCCCAGATGATACGATAGTGAAGGCAGAAATCACCCTCTGAAAAGGGTCATCTTCGTATTAGCTGACTAATCGTGCGATGGCATAGGCGGCGGCGGCAGAGATGCCGCCTATGGCGAGTGTTTGCCAGGCGCTTCGAAGAGGCACGGTGATGGTGAGCTTTCCCCTCACATAACCAAAGACAAACAAGGCAACGGTGGTCAGGGCAACGGAAACCAACAGCGCCTGGGCAGGCGACGCCAGAAAAAAATAGGGTGATAAAGGAATAAATCCACCCAACATATAAGAAACTGCTATGGTAAATGCACTTCTGCGAGCCCGTAGCGGGTCCGGCCTTTCAAGACCCAATTCAAATTTCATCATGAAATCGACCCAGCGCTTGCGGTCCGAGCAGATTGCTTTCACGATGGCATTCACGACGTCAGGTTTTAATCCGTACCCTCGAAAAAGTCCTGCAACCTCTTCCGCTTCCACTTCGGGAATCTGCCGCGTCTCTGTTTCTTCACGAGACCTCTCGGCTTCAAAGTGCTCCGATTCCGTACGCGCAGCCAGGTAGCCGCCAAACCCCATTGCAATGGAGCCCGCCGCGATTTCTGCCACTCCAGCAGTCACGATGATTCCCGTTGAACTCACAGCCCCTGAAAGACCCGCTGCTAAAGCAAACGGCACGGTGAGACCGTCCGACATGCCAAGGACAATGTCCCGAACACTTTCCGGGGCGGTGAAGTGTTTCTCAACATGTCCCTGCTCAGCCATACCCCATTTCCAATCCTTTCAGATGAATCATAGCGAGGTTACGCAGCAAGTACCAGTTCCGAAAATTTCGATTCGGGTTTCGATGCGCGCCTGGGGCCAAAATAGAGCAAAGCATAGGTCCCAAAGCGTATGCGCACTTCTCGGTTCCGCCCGGAATGGTTTGTGAGGAGCGGGAGCCGGAAGGACTGCCTATGAATTACTTTATTGCGACAACCTAAATGTCCTCTTCGCCACTAGCCTTATAAGCACTGTCATGGTCCGGATGAAGAGAAATAAATCTCATGAAGACACCATCCCTAGTGACTCGTGCTCGAAACTTCTTCGTGATTCGAATGGATGCAATGGCATTTCCACTCGCCGTTGTTTGCTCTGGTAAAACCTCCCAGTTCAAGCCGCGTTTGTTAGGTCCTTTAGAAGACGTCGAGTAGACCTGAGCCCAGGTCATTTTGTTGATAGTCTCAACTTTATTCAGTACTGCTTCTAACTCGGCGGCCTCAAGTTGACCCAATTCCTCGACGATTGGTGGAAATTCAAGGTCACATTGCACGAATTCGTGCTGCGTCGAGCGAGGCTTATTTTTCTTTGGCAAGTTTTTTTCTCAGCTCTCTAAAGCCTGTCTTCTTGGGTGGATTCTTCTGCGACCATTCGTTGAAACTATCCAGCTTTGCCTTGGCTTCTCTGGTGTAAAACATCTCTTGATGAGCGGGAATAAAAGTGCCCGCCGTGATGACGATTTGGTTATCGTCAACCGTCTCAACTGAAATTTGCTTGCCAGCCCAGGCCTTGCCAATGCTGATCTGGCCATTGGGCGGCACGGTCAATACTTTCTTGCTAGCGAGGCCCATAAACCCTCCTATCTTTAATCTAGCGTATTTTACTATTTTAAGCAATTCCTATATTAGGAAATAGGCCTAGGTCCTTGTTTTTAGAGATAAAACTTCTGTCAGACCCTCAATAAGGGATTGATATATCGTGTTGAGGGGTTCAGAGCTTTTCCTCAGGTTGCTTAGGATCGGGGGCAAGTGCCAAAACCCGTTTGGCTATCGAAAGCAGTGGTTGTTTGAAGTTTCTGGGAAAGAAGGATAGTTGGCGACGCGATTGGAAAATCGTTCGGGAGATAATGCGATGAGTAACAATCCGATAAATCAGATAGATTTGGAACCGGGTGGTCAATAAAATCAATCCTGACAGAGTACTAGCATTGTGACTCTCACCATAATGCTCTTGGGCCCCGCGGTTGACCGCACGAGTCTTAATTCGTAGAATTTGATAAAGCTTTCCAATCACCTAAATCAAAAAGCAGAAAAAAATGAGTCCGAGCATAGCGATTCATGCTCTCACAAAGCGGTTCAGTGTATCGGCTTCCAAAAATGCTCATCCCACTGTGCGCACCCTTTTCGCAGATTTCAGTCTGACGATCGAAGCGGGTCACAAGGTCCTAATAGTAGGGCCCAACGGCTGCGGTAAAACCAGTCTTCTTAAAATCCTCTGCAGTGCTCTACAGACTGACTCGGGAGAAATTCTGATCGACGGGATTGCCTGTGACAACTGGCCACGCGAAAAGCTAGGACTCATGCTATCCACGCAGTTATTGTACGAGGGCCTCACCGGCTACCAAAATCTTGAGTACTCCGCCCATCTCTATCGAATCCCCAAACCACATCTTCGAATCATGGCAACCATTCAACACTGGGGCTTAAGCTCCTTTATTCGTGAGGAAGTCGCATCCTACTCAAACGGCATGCGCGCTCTTTTGGCCCTGGCTCGATGTACGTTACATAGTCCGCCTCTGCTGCTTCTTGATGAACCTACCGCGTATCTGGACACCCACGGCATTGATCGCCTTAGAACATTTTTGCAATCGAGCACGGGCACCGTGCTCATCACCACTCAACAGCCCAATACATTGAAGGATATCGTCGATCGTGTCCTAATGCTATGAGAACGCTTGCACAACTGTTCTGTTTTTTTAAAAAGGAATTTGTGCTCCAGGGATCTTCCTTTTTGAGCATTTTAAATCGGCTCCTTATCGGACCCATCATTAGTCTTGCCACCACAGGTATCCTGTATGCTGGCTTTTTCCGGGGAAATCCAAAAGCAAACCTGGCTGAGATGAATGGAAACAATTTCGCAACCTTTATTCTCATCGGCTTTTTGCTGCATACCTATCTCAATTCCGGTTACTATTTCTTCTCAGCAAGACTTCTGGGAGAAAAAGGAACCAAAACCTTACCGCTCGTTTGGCTTGCTCCCTGCAATAAAATATTGCTGTTTTTCAGTTTTATTAGCGTGGATCTTATAAGATGTCTGATCATCACGCTATTAGGAATCATTATTATCGGCCTGCCCGAAAAGCCCTTCATCGGTCTCGTTCAAGAGGCAGGATTATTTTTGTTTCTCATGTTGCTCGGGATGCTTCTCGGACTTCTACGGGTAATATTGACGATGGTTCGCCACGGGATGGCAGATCTGTTTGATAACCTCTACTTGATTTTCGTTTTCACAGCTTGCCCTTATATCCCGAAAACTCTGCTTCCCGGCTTCTTGCAGCCACTCTGCACTTTCAATCCGGCCTACCACGCGTGCAAACTGATGAGAGCAGTATGGAATGGACACTCCGTTGCCGGCGAGCTTTACCATCTCTTGGCACTCGCCACGAGCTTTGTAGTTGTGTCATCGGCCATCTACGTCTACACCCGGATCAACAGGCTAACAATTATCGAGAAATCGTTCTAAAACAATTTCGTCCTTCGGTCCTCGCAATGCCCCCTGGAAAACTGAACACCTTCTAACCTGCGCGCAATGGCACGCAAAATAGTTTCTACGTCAATTTTTGAAATGGGTCCGTTCGAAAATAAAATATCTGCGTAGTGTGGTGAACCAAAGTTACCAGTAAACGGCATAAACAAACCTCGGTGGTGGCTTGTCACGATCACTGCAGGCGTGCCCACACTGTTGGCAAGATGTGCCGGGCCACTATCAATTCCAACAAACAAAGCAGCTCGCCGGATCACTTCAGCAGTTTCCATGATAGAGAGCCTGCCAGTCAGATCGGTCACATAACTACCCTTTCGGGCTGATACAATGGGTTTCAAACCGACCTCAACAACGTTTGTAAAATACGCTGGTTGCAACGCAGTGATTAGCTCAAGCCATTTCTCTATCGGCCAATTCTTACCTCGTTCGGGCGACTCGCAGTGAACCACTACGTAAGGCGCTTTTAAACCCAGAAGGGATACCTTTTTACCGGCTGCAGCCGGAATAAAGAGTTGAGGTGTTTCGTCTAAGACTCTTATCCCCGCACACCGGCAAAACGTTCCAAGTAAAGTGTTCCCAAAGAAGCGATAATTTATCAAGTTGATAGACGTATCATAAGGGTTTTCCTTTTTAGGCATCACTTCACACACGCAACACCCACGACCCGGAATACTCAAATCCACAATTTCATCAAAAAAACCAACCTTCCACAACCAGCTCGTTTCTCGGAAACAGCGAACAGTAATCACCTTATCCACAGACGGGTTTGTTTCGAGTAGTTCAACATAGGGTTTGCCAACAGCCCAGAACAACAAAGTATCCGGAGAGCCGTGTTTGACATGGCGGGCGATCGGCTCACACGCTAAAATGTCGCCGAGCCTTTCATCCAGATTGATCAGGGCGATCGTTCTTGAGTAATAGCGAAGCCTTAATGCCAGCAGTCTAAAGCAGTTCACACTGAACGAAACGAAAAGACCACAATAATGGACCGCAAGCCAAATGGTTTTGGATGTTTTTATTGTCGCCAACCCAATGAAATGTTAAGCAACTACAGTGATCAGTCAACAATATCTCAAATGAAAGACAGTCTCAGTGGCATCGCGTTCTAACTACAACCCCAAAACTTTACGATAAAGTTCTTGATAGCACTGAGCCTCTTGGTCGATCGATCTAACCGGAGTGTTTAAAAGGTTTTTTCTGACCGTGCCCATGGAAATTACCTTGATCCGCTCTCCCATATCATCGCCGATAGTGCTTCCATACAAATTCCTAACATGCTCGGAAGGGGCAACCAAGGCATCGGCAGCGTGCAGGAGTTGTTTAGCCAATGCATGCCTTTCCCGAATATATCGTTCCACATCGGCTTGCCGCCATTTTAAATGAAGACACTGGCTGCAACACGCATCCGGACTGGCATTTTTTTTTGAACAGGGCGTATTGTCTGGCAGTAGAAGATTGTACTGAGGGCACAGCAGGAAATAATCGTGAAGCGAAACAATTACTTTTTTGCCCATTTTCTTGGCAATGGCGGGCAACTGAAGGCTCCCCCACCCAGCCAAGTGGTGAAAATGAACCGCATCGAACGAATCCAGTTGCAATATTTTCGCAAACAGATCTTCTACCTCCTTATTTTCGTTATCAGCCGGAAAACCAACCAAGAACTCTTGAAACCGTTCTTTATTCCGGCACAGTTCAATAACTGGCGTGGACCCCGCTAACAGGGGCGGCTGGTGGAGATACGCCCGACCCGTTTTCTCATCTTTTGGATAGCTAAGGGTAAACTGAAAGTCTTTTTCCAGGGCCTTTACAAGCTTGCTCACATGCAGTTGCACACCCCCGAGGCCAGCCATGTGATGGACGACTTGTAAAATCCGAGCGTCTGGTGGGGGAGGTAAAGCCTTTCGAACCCGAGCACGGAGTGGTCGCAACGGATCCAAAGTTTCGAAGGCTCGTACACGCTCTGGGTAATCGGGCCAAAAAAGGCAATGAATGTAGAGATGCATGTCCTTCCTTGCAACCATACGGTTGCCCCCACCGAAGGAGGCTGAACCACAATGGTATACAAAAGCATCATCACAGCAGGCGATTTCAATCCCCTTCTCCCAGGCCCGCATCGAGTAATCACATTCTTCAAAATATCCCGGTGAAAACGCCAGACTGAACGGGCCCAGCTCGTCGATCACTTCACGCTTCATCGCCATACAAAAACCGATTGCAGTGGGAATGCGCGGATAGCTCCTATCGGATTGCTCGGCAACGACCCTGCCAAAATGATCCGGTGTAAAACCCGACGGAAGTCTATTACACACATTCATCACTGGGACAGACAGAATCGAAGCATAATTAGACAGAGGGGTGGCAATTCCAATTTTTTCGCAACTATTCAAACAGCGGTCCAAACGCTCGAGCCAGTGGGACGTCAGCTCAGTATCCGAGTTCAGTAGGACCACCCGGTTTTTTGAAAGATCTAAGGCTCTATTCACATTTCTGACATAACCCACCTGCTTTTCTGATTTCATGATGACAAAACGATGATCCGTATTTGCGACTTCCTCCAGAAGAGGAACGACCCTAGGATCCGTACTGTGATCGTCCAGCAGAAACACCCGATGTGCAGAATCTGTAAAACGGATTAGGCTAGAAAGACATCGTTCAAGACATTCATAGGCATTATAGATGGGGATCAAAATATCGTACGTAAATGGACACTGCGAATAGGACATTGAACAAAGAAACTAACGGAAAACGAGGTTGCAAGTAAATCCGCAACGCACCGGTATGAATCTCACTGGAAGAATCCGCGCCGGTTTTGACAGAGTAGGTTGTACTTCATTACAACGTTGGTATATATTTTGACGTATCTTTATGAATAGTCTGTCGACGATTCTCAGGGTATTGGCAGCCGTCGCTCTACTGCCGGTCGTTGTGTATTGTGTCGAACCCCTATGCCCCGAAGCGCTTTCCAGTCTTCTTGTCAGAAAAGACATGGCTTTGCTTTCAAAAATCAACAGTGCCCTTGAAAATTTCACTGATGATTTGCTCATCAATGAGCTTGAGACGCTTCATGCTTCCTTAAACCGCTAATGTCCTATTCGCAGTGTCCATTTACGTACGATATTTTGATCCCCATCTACACTGCTTGTCCTTTCCGCGGGATTGTTCCACTGAATTTGATGAACTTATGTGGTATAGTCCCACTATGTATCGAAGATTCGTTCCCATCGACCAATGGGTGAAGAAAAAGAGTCTCTTCCTCCTGGGCCCCAGGCAAACCGGCAAGAGCACGCTTCTAAAAGACAGATTTCCCAGCGCCACTTACGTGGATCTCTTGGAGGCAAAGACGTTCCGTGAGCTAAGCGCCTTCCCCGAAACTTAAAGGGAAAACCTGACCGGACAAGAGCGTCTTATAATAATTGATGAGATACAAAAGCTCCCTCATTTACTGGATGAGGTGCAGCTACTCATCGACAGGAACAAGTCGCTGCGTTTTATTTTGACCGGCAGCAGTGCAAGGAAGCTAAAGCGGGGACATGCCAATCTATTGGGAGGGCGCGCCTGGTTCTGCGAACTCCATCCTCTGGTAGCACCGGAAGTCGAGTTCTCTCGCATTCAGGATCGAGTGAACATCGGAAGCCTGCCGGCAGTGCTTGACTCTGAGACGCCACGACAAGATCTGAGCGCATATGTCGGCACTTATCTCAAGGAAGAGATTCTGACCGAAAGCCTTACACGTTCTATAGAAAATTTTTCCCGTTTCCTTCAGTTTGCAAGTCACTTAAATGGCCAACAAGTGAACTTCACTAAAATAGGGAATGATGCGGAAATTCCTCCACGTACTGTTAAAGATTACTTTCAAGTCCTTGAAGACACGCTCATTGCACGATTGCTGCCAGCTTTTCAAAAAACCACGAAGCGAAAGCCCGCAGCAACAGCAAAGTTTTATTTTTTTGATGTGGGTATCGCAAATACGCTCTTGCGCAAGGGAACCATAGCCTCAGGCACTCCAGATTTTGGGCTGGCCCTCGAGCATCTGATATTTCTCGAACTTATCGCTTACATCAACTACCACCGTTTCGATCGGCAACTTTCCTATTGGCGAAGCCTATCCCAAATCGAGGTCGATTTACTAATCGATGATGAAATTGCAATCGAAGTAAAAAGCACGGCTCGCGTCTCCATTCAGGACACAAAAGGGTTAAAGGCTCTTTCAGAAGATATCAGGCTCAAGCGGCAAATCGTCGTCTCCTCAGAGACGAAGACGCGCAACATTGACGGCGTGGAGATCCTGCCCTACCACGCCTTTTTAAAAAAGCTCTGGAACGGCGAGATATTTTGACCGTCAAGTCGTCGAGCCCATTGCTTTCTTGTCTAGCCGATGTACATTATTTCGATTTCAGCAATGTATCCAATTGCTCTCGATATATTTCATATATATTTACGATCATTCCATCGGGATGAAGCGGATAATCAGTCTTTTCCTGCCTTAATGATTTCAGTCCCATTTTTTCTTTAATTCTGTTTGGACCAACGTTTTGCGCAGGAGTCTTAAATATAACTTTCATCAGATTGAATCTATCGAAATAGACCCGTAAGGCTCTTGGATAGGTAAATCCACCAACACCTTTGTTTCTATATTCGCTTTTCATGATGTGGGCATGAAATATCCCGTGTTGACCATACAGAATGTGCGACAACTTGTGATACCCAATCAATACGCCCCGGTACTCAATAATCAAGGTGCAGGATTCTCTTTGTGCATCTGGAATTAATTGCTCACTATCTCTTACGAATTTTCCTCTGAATTCATCTTCTGACGGTAACTTTTTTGCGTCCACGCCCATTTGGGTCAAGAATGTTCGCGGCGATCGGTACCAGTAATCACACACAGTATCTAAGTCCGATTTACGAGGAGCTCTCAGCATCACAGACTCGTCGCTTAATTCAAGCACACCCGGCATACAAGGACTCACGTTGTTAGCCTTTATTTTTTTCAAGAACATAAATCATCGCGGGGCTTTCAGACGCATCGAAGACGCTTCGATCATAATTGCCATAAAACTCTCTGATCCGAAACCCACATTGTTCGACTATATTCTCAAAATATTCTCTCGACATTAAATGAAAATTCACCGGCATCTCTTTCTGCGATAAACATTTTTCGTCTCTGCTATATTCTTTATAAGTCTGAATTCCAGTTACTATTTCTGTTGCTTTATTCAAAAAATATTGTCCGGTTATTTTTACGCATTTGTCAGTTTTGGGGATATCAAAAGTGCCAAAATCAACACTCTCATTGTTAAGAGTCCTACTCCTTATATATTGATTGTGATGGCAGCAAATAAATACGCCTTGCGGAGAAAGATGTGCGTTAATT
>JACQOU010000409.1 GCA_016207775.1 Deltaproteobacteria bacterium | reverse complement strand
ATTTATGAGTTGAGCCAAACACATCCATTTGGCGCCATGGGAGGTAAATGATGCTTAAAACAATCGCGCTATTTCTGCTCCTCATATGTTTATTGCGCCCCACGCCGGCCTACGCGGATTTTTTTGGCGGCGACCTTCCGTTGTTGGCCGAAATCGTAGCAAACACGCTTCAGCAGATTTCGCAACTTAGCAAAGTTATCGGCACGGGAGAGGATACCTTTAATTACATCAGAGATATCAACCGGGGCATTCAGGATGCGCTGAATCTCGCAAAAACAATGAATGAAAAATTAAATCCAGGCATTTTGTCGGATCTGCAGGGCGCCGAGCAAGCACTTGCTGTTATCGAAAAATTGTATGGCTCAACACCCAAGACCTCAGAAGCCAGAGTACAACAGACAATGGATAGAACCGCAGCCGAAGCGATTAATCTTCACAACGAAGCATTCCGCTATGCGGATCAAATCGATCCCGAGGCTGAGAGAATCAAGGACTATGCACACGTGGTAAGCCCTGCTGGAGCGGGAAAGCTGACCGCGCAGTCGCTTGGCGTTCTGATTCATGTCATGAACCAAGTACTCCGAACGAATGCGGCCATGTTAAAACTTCAAGGCGAGCAGCTCGCGCTTCAAAACCGGCGGGAAAAGCTAAGTTCGGAGCAATTTAAGATTCAATACGAGAGTCTCTCGAAGGCTTTTGGCAGCCTGAAACCTGAGTATAAGCTGCCACGTCTTTCTTCGAATTAGGTTACCCCTAACCATGAATCAACTCGGATGTGAACAACTCGGACGCGTATTCAACCCGTGGTTGTCTTGGTTTCACACAATTGCACAGCCCTATATTGTCCCTAATTGCATTGAGGATTGCCTTCCCAAATGATAGAACTCTCTTCGGTGACCGTGGCACGTTTCCTGCATTGCTTGTGTGGCGGAAGGGTCCTCATGCGTGGAGATTTTATGTGGCGTTATATTATTGCCGTTTCTGTTTTAGTCCTTTTCCAGACAGATGTACGGGGTGAATTCCATGGAAGCCAGAACCTCATAGGTGCTGCCTTACTAGGCGCTCGTCCCGTCGTGCAGAACGAAGGGTGGAGAGAAATACAAGAGCATGATTTCAACGGTTTCGTCGCTGACACTTACAAGGCCCGTGACGCTCATGCAAAACAGGATCTCCGTAAGGACTCACGTTATGTGCGAACTAGAGAAGAAAGAGAAGCACTTGAAACGATGTTTAAGTCGTATGGAAGAATTGAGGAAATTTCCTTGGACTGCGTCGAAGCGAAACAGCTTAACTACAGAAGATTTAGAGGTACACTAAAGATTGATGGTAAGGGAGGTGAGTCAGGCGAAGTGCTTCCTTACGTATGGTTTTCATCAATACTGCATAAACCCAGCATAGTGGCAACTGGCAAGACAATTGAGATAGGTGCTGAAAATTATGTTTATGCTCTGAGTAATGAACAAGAGGGGAACTTCCAGATATTTACGATTGGGCCCAACCGGGATTATGCGATTGAGATAACAAAAAAAGGCTCCACTATTGTTTGTCGATAGGACACAAATGCACCGGTCACACAAACGTCCAACTTGAATATGCATACCGGATGAGCGATACCTGAGGACTCTGCATGATATACCGAGTGTTTCGGGCTGCCTTATACCTAAAAACAACGGTGAGAAAGAAAGAGCAGGAAATGCAAGGTTATCTCCAGAGCCAAGATTAGCCATTTCCAGCTTTCACCCGTTCTCACCAAACGGAACCTAAAACCAAATTCGAAAACATTATTTTTTTTTCATGTAACTGATCTCCCTTCGCCCAACAACGAAGGTGAGAGGGAGATCTGGCAGCGTGAAAAAAAGGAAAGGTTTGCAATGGATAGTTTTGCGTTACTTGGAGAACTGGCGATAAGGCTGCATGAGCAATTTCGGGAAGTATTTTACCTATGCCTTCCCGCTTTCTTTGCTCTGTCGTTAGTTGTCGCCTGGTTTAAAAACCCGGCAGGCGGGCCGGACTTCATTGAGTCAATAAAGCGGGCTTGCGTAGCCACACTGCTACTTGTGGCGTTTAAGGAAATTACCGACGTCATCCTGGCCATCACAAACGGACTGGCCGACAAGGTTAGCGATATGAGTGGTCTTGACGCCATATTGAAAATGGCAGGCGATAAAGCTCAAAGCTATACGCTCTCGGTCACCTCAGTCATCTTGGGGTTTAATGATTTACTGATAGCGACGCTTTCATTTCTTTCGTATCTGCTTCTTTATGTCGCTCGCTACTTGATGGTTGCAGTCTACCATTTCAGTTGGATATTTCTCATGATCATTGCACCTATTGTGCTGCTCTTTCATCTGTTTTCGCCAAGGATCACGCTTAATCTTTTTCAAAGCCTCATCGAAGTGGCGTCCTGGAACGTGGTCTGGGCAGTCCTGTCCGCAATGCTAAAAGCACTTCCGTTCGGAAATGCCTACGCGGCAGACGGCAATTATTTAACGGTGATAGTTCTAAACGTTGTGATTGCACTTGCCATGCTTTGCACTCCCCTTATCGTGAAAGCCATCGTAGGACACGGAGTTGCGGCAATCACGGGAACGCTGGCACCGGCGGCAGTCACAACCATGGTGATTGCACCAACCAAGGGGGCAACGCTTGTAAAGTTCGGAAGAGAAGT
>JACQOU010000373.1 GCA_016207775.1 Deltaproteobacteria bacterium | reverse complement strand
CTTGATAGCCTGTTCGGACAATCCATGCCCTGAAAGATGCATCATCTAAATGCCATTCGCAGTGCATTAGGATGACCCAAGAGGTGTTTCACGGCCATGTCCCACTGAAAAGCCTTGAGAGGAGATGGCAGCCGAGTTCATTCTTTAATAAGGCGGTATTTCGTCGATAAAAAGGGTGGATGTAATTTTTCTGTAAAGTGTTTTAGGGATGCATTCACAAAAAGGCGTTAACTTTTGTTACCTTCCTGCAGGAAGGTTGGTGATTGAGAACAAGCTTTGTTCCGCGTCCTTCACTTCGCACTTTGTTGTTGGGCACAAGCTAAATTGGCCACTGACAAGCGGTCAACTGACCTGCGCCAAGATCAAAAAACTTTCTTCCGTGCGTCAGAAAGTACAAGAAACGCTAGGGCAATCTAATGGAAAGGCCGGCCTGCCCATTGAAACAATTAATGGAAGGCAGCCAATGCCTTTTCCGCCTGGCGAATCCGTTAGGTGGCGTCAGGTAGATACTCAGGGAAATTTACCGCAAACCCAGTTCCTTCATTTTTAGCTGCAAGCCCTTTCGGCTGATATTAAGTTTTCTAGCTGCATGGGTTACGTTGCATGCGGTATCGGAAAGCGCATCTTCGATGGCTTTCTTTTCTATTCGCCTGGTGGCATCTTTCACCATTTCTTTGAGGGAAGAACCAGGTTGTTGCGAGTCAAAAAATCTTTGCTCTTCATAATCCAGGATTTCTTCAGGTAACTGGTCTGGCATAATAACGGAGCTTTCATTGATAACAATGAGCCTTTCAATGACGTTCTCCAACTGGCGAATGTTTCCGGGCCAGGGAAATTGAGTGAGAAGCTCCAAGCTCTCAGGATTAATGACGGGCGCAGTTTTTTTCATTTGTTCTGAGAATTTCTTCACAAAGTGAGCAATCAACGACACGATGTCGCCTGTTCGGTCCCTCAAAGGAGGTAAGTGAACAGGCACAACGTTCAACCGATAGTAAAGGTCCCCTCTAAATCGTCCTTCTTTGACCTCCAATTCAAGATCCTTATTCGTCGCTGTAATGAGCCGCACATCCACTTTCATGGTCCGAACTCCACCCACTCGTTCGAAGCACTTGTCTTGAAGGACTCTAAGCACCTTCACCTGCATCTCAGTACTCATTTCACCGACTTCATCCAGGAAAAGCGTTCCCCCATCAGCCAATTCAAATCGCCCTGGTTTCGAGTTGACCGCCCCGGTGAAGGCCCCTCTTTCGTATCCGAATAGTTCGCTCTCCATCAGGGTGTGGGGAATCGCTGCACAATTGATTTTTATGAAGGGAGCCTTGGAACGAGAACTCCTCTCATGTATCGCCTGAGCCACCAACTCCTTCCCCGTTCCACTTTCGCCACTGATGAGGACTGTCGAATCCGTGGCAGCCACTTTGTCGACGAGGCTGAAAATCTTCAGCATTTTTTCGTCCTGCCCAATCATGGAAAATTGCGCCGGGTTAACACCTTGAACAAACTGGTGACTTTGAAAACGATGAGTTAAAACCGCTTTGTTGATTACGCGTACCAGCTCACTGCGCTCAAACGGCTTACTCAAATAATCAAAGGCCCCCTGTTTCATGGCATCGACAGCAGAATCGACGGTCCCATGAGCAGTGAGAATAATAACGGGCGTGGGCATATTTTCGTCCCGAATCCATTTCAATAGTTGCAACCCGTGTTCCCGCTCCAGCTTGAGATCGGTAAGCGCAACCTGAATACTTTGGCTTCTGAGTATTTCTTTCGCCTGTGCAACACTTTTCGCAGCAGTCACCTCATAGCCCTCTGCTTGCAACATGGCCTTTAGAATTTTTCTTATATTTTCTTCGTCATCGATCACCAGGATATTCGCTTGATTCATAAAGCCAGATCCTTATGCACAGTTTGAGAGGGTGCAACCTCACCGGACAGCTCCGTCCCATCCCGCCTTACGGGCAAACGCACTGCAAATATAGTCCCGTGTGGCTTATTCGGTTTCACATGAATGTGCCCCCCCATCCCCTCAATCAGCCTCTGGCAAATCGCGAGCCCAAGTCCGGTTCCCTTAGGTTTAGTCGTATAGAAAGGTTGAAAGATTCTGGGCAGGTCTTCCGGTGGAATTCCACAACCATTGTCTTTGACTTCGATTTCTATCGAAGATTTCTGCGACACAGCTTTTGCCAGGTTCCATCCTTCCCAGGTTTTATATATGGGAACCGCATCAGCAAAAGCAAAGAGTCTTTTGGGTTTGGCCTCTCGTACCCAAACTTCTATTCGGCGATCGTCCATCCCCTCAGTGGCCTGAACAGCATTAAGAATCAAATTGAGCAGCACCTGTTTAAGGACTTCGGGGTCGGCCTCAATCAATCCCTGCCACTCCGATCGAATATCTAAACTGACTTTCGAATCGCGAAGTATCATAGATGCCGTTCGGTCAATGACATGCATGGGGTCGCAGCTTGTCTGCGGCAGCACGCGCCTGGGTTTTGCGTAATCCAAAAAATCACTCAAAACGGATGAAAGGCGATCCGTTTCATCAAGAATAATTTCCAAAAACTCACTATCAGCCTCCTTGCTGACGTTGCCCTTGAGCAATTCCGCTGCCCCTTTAATCGCACCGAGCGGATTTTTTATTTCGTGAGCCAATCCCGCAGCCATTTCTCCAACCGCTGCAAGCCTTTCTCGAGAACGTAATCGAGTAAGCGCTTGGGCATTTTTCAACAAAAGTGCAGCTTGTCGGGAGATCGGAATAAATAACCGCAGCTGTTCATTACTCAAAGCAATGCGT
>JACQOU010000360.1 GCA_016207775.1 Deltaproteobacteria bacterium | reverse complement strand
TTTATGGAAAAATATGAGGGCTCGTCGGTATGTTCAAGGTGGAAGCACCATTACACAACAATTGATGAAAAATCTTTTTTTCACACGCCAAAAGGCTATTTCCCGCAAAGCGAAAGAAATTGTGTTTGCATTGGTCACTGAGGCTCGGCATTCGAAAGAAGCTATTTTGGAAGCTTACTTAAACGAAGTCTATTTTGGCCAAACGGCGGGCCTTGAGATTCACGGAATCGCTGAAGCTGCTCGCCACTATTTCGATCGGCCAGTCACTGACCTGTCGCTGGCAGAAAGTGCGACCCTTGCTGCGATCGTTCAACTGCCGGAGTTTTATAACCCGCGCAAATCACCTCAGCGTGTTTTTGCTCGAAGGAACCTGGTTTTAAAGAAGATGCTTGATGCGGCTTTTATCGAGGAGAGCGAGTACCGACAGGCTACCGAAGCGGGCCTTGGTATTGTGCCTCCTGAGCGTAGTCTCGAAGATGCAAACTATTTCCTGGATGCTGTCATGCGGGAACTTCCTGAATCGGTCAAATCCCAGCTGGATAACGGAGCTCTGGCCGTTTACGTCACGATGGATCCCAAAATTCAGGCAGTAGCTTCGCGGGTACTGGCCTTTCACATCGACCGATTGCAAAAGTCTGTCCCCATCCTAAAGAAAAAAGCATCCGCAGGCATTAAACTTCAGGGCGCGATGGTTGCCATCGATCTGAAGGGATGTTCCATTGCCGCCCTCCAAGGAGGACAGACTTATCGTCAGACTCAATTTAATCGCGTTTTATCCGGTCACCGACAAGCCGGTTCTCTATTTAAGCCTTTTGTTTACCTGGCGGCCTTCAGCCGACACGACCGGGAGTTCACGCCGGTTACTGAGATGGATGATTCTCCGTTCGAGTGGTCGTATGAAGGCCAAAAATGGAGCCCAAAGAATTATGATAATCAGTATCGTGGCAAGGTGACGTTAAGAAAGGCGCTTGAGGAATCTATCAATGTTCCAACTGCGCGCCTTGCTCAAAGAGTGGGTCTTGACCAGATAATAGACGTGATGGTGCAGGCGGGGATTCAAAGCAGCCTTCCAAAGGTGCCTTCGATAGCCTTGGGGAGCGCGGATGTGACTCCTCTTGAGCTCGCCCAGGCGTTCAGCACCCTGGCCAATGAGGGAAAGCACTGCCCGCTTCGAGCCTTGAATGAAGTATATGACGCCAATGGAAACCTGTTGTTTCAGAACAAGGTGGAATGGACCGAAAAACTCGATCCGGCGGCAACTTTCCAGACGATTGATCTCATGAAGGGTGTTTTTATCTCAGGGACTGCTCGCTCTGCGCGATCCAGCGGCATTCATTTGGAGCATTTCGCTGGAAAAACAGGCACAACGAGTGAATACAAGGATGCATGGTTTGTCGGATTTTCCCCGTCTTTGCTGGCACTGGTATGGGTGGGTTATGATGAAGAAGAAAAAGTTGGGCTGTCCGGAAGTGCGGCGGCACTACCCATTTGGATAGACTTTATTAAGAATATTCAGACGAACGTGACAGACGAGGACTTTCCAGTCCCATCAGGCGTTACCAAGCTGGAAATTGATACTCAGACTCTCAAGCAGGCATCCGACCATTGCCCCTCCAAGCGAGTGGAATATTTTGCTATAGGGACAGAGCCGCCACGGTGCCCTCAGCACTGATCTGATTGACTACCCGCCGAGGGCAGCAAAGGGATACGAAACACCGAACGACATTTCATGCATGCTATTCACAATGCTTAAGCCAAGCTCCCACCAAAAGCGGAGTCCGTTGAGTATCTCAAAGGCAGCTTGAGTTCCGATTGAAGTTTTCATTGCAAATTGGTTCGTCCCGTTGCCTAACGCAAAACTGGGGGAGAGCTGAAGAGCGCCATAGGGAGTAACGGTACTGCGGCCAATTTTGAACAATCGACTTACGGTTGGGGCAAGCTTTGCTACAAAGAAATTCTCTCCCTCCATCCTGTTAAAATAAACACCGCCAAGCAAGGCCAGGGCGGGTTGGGATGGTAAGTCGGAAAGAATGTACCATGTTGCGTTCGTTCCAAAATTGTACCCAAGCTGGCCAGAGCCAAAACTAAACCCCACCCCAATGTCCTCGTGAGGTTGGTAGCGTAGCTCAGACGTTAAGTAGACGGCCTTAGCGGTAAAAACATATTGGGGTATGAGTACAAGCTCATAAGTGTTAGGAGGAAGACTCTCACCGGTACGTATAAGCCCACTGGGAATATCTGCGTACAACCAAATGTTTGCAAACAAGACAGCCAGAATAGAAAGTAATCGCATGCCCCCTCCTTTTTAAATTAAATTCTTTTTTAGAAGTGTAACAGCAATGCAGCTAAACACAATGGCAGGCGTGGCAATCGCTCTTCTCGGGTTAGTATGCGCAGTCCAGCAAGAAAAATTAAGACACGTTCTCCCGCAGAAATCGAGCCTGAAAGAGACCCTGAACTTACACAAATAGTCCAATTGCTTGTTGATTCGTTCCACCCGATTAAGATTTATTTGGTTCGCGAGCCCGGAAAGATGCCAGGTCCGATAGTGATTATGATCTCATGGTTGTTGTGAAAGGAAAGGTCAGCTGGACGCAGCGCAAGTGCTTCTCTGATTTGTGCTCCCCAAGTAATTTGGTGAAGCTTGCTGACAAAAAGCCCAGTGGGAGGCTATCCTTCTTTCATTTCCATTACCAATCAGGATGAGAACTGAAAAGTGCCGCGAGATTTGCGTACAGATTTCGATCGCAGGTGTGCGTACAGCGGTCTTGAGAGCCAATGGTTGTTAGAAATTAGGGGGGAAGGAATTAATGCCGACTCTTCAGGAAAATAAGACGATATTTGACGGTAAATACAATTGGAATAACGGAGGCGAAGAATGGTCAGCCGGTTGGGGGGACTCCTCCTTTCAATGGTATGGAACGATTCTTCCAAGGATCCACCCTCATGTCCCTGCCGACAGGATACTGGAGATTGCCTGCGGTTTCGGTCGTTGGACAAGCTATTTGAAGGACCTGTGCAAAAATCTTGCTGTGGTCGATCTATCCCATCAATGTATCGACGCTTGTAGGGAGAGGTTCTCAAGCCGTTCTAATATCGAATACCATGTGAATGACGGGTTATCCCTCGACATGATAGCTACTTCCTCCATCGATTTTGTTTTCAGTTTTGACTCTCTTGTTCATGCTGATGAAACAGTCATGAATGCCTACCTATCCCAATTGAAAAGAATACTCACTGATGAAGGGGTTGCTTTTATTCATCATTCCAATCTCAGAGATTACCGCAAAATATATCCGCATACCGAAACTGTTCTAAGTTTTGGAAAGTTTCTTTCAAGACTGGGCTTGTTGGAGAAAGAAGTCTATTTATCATGGCGTGACTTCAGCGTAAGTGCTAAGAGCATTGCACTCTCAGCGGAAAAATACGGTCTTGCCTGTATAAGCCAAGAGCTGATTCATTGGGGGACAAGGAAGACCTATAATGATTGTCTTTCAACCATCGTTAAGAGCGACAGCCTTTTGGCCAGACCTAATTGCGTTATTAAGAATAAAAATTTCCCTTCCGAAATGCGAAATTTATTACAACTTTCTCAATTGTATAACTTCCAACGCGGGCTCATTGCTAGAATGTAGCGGAGAAAAAGCTGGTGGCAAGAGTCTGCATTGTAACCCCGAACATAATGGGTCCGCTCCACAATGCTGGTGTCGGCACGATGTATTACCGCATGGCACGGCTATTGGCTTGCTTCCCCTCAACAAGAGCCGCTACGGAAGCGCTGAAAGCAATCTATCACCAAAACCCAGCTCTCTTGCTTAAGAACATACCTTCCATTATATTTGATAGAGATACATTCTAGAAACTTTGCATTACATGCCTAACTTGGAGATAACGATGAAATTTGTAATGTCTGCGCTGATCGTTTTTGTCTTGATTTGCAGTGGAAAGCTCTTCGCAGAGAAGATGATAGGACCTGGGGGTGGGACCCCAGAAAAAACAAAACCATCTTCCTTGAAACCTACGCAGGCGTTACCAGGTGAGCCATGGAAACCTAAAACGAAGGCTTTTCCCGGGGAAGACCGGAGACAAAGAGCGCCAGCTCAGGAACCTCAAAGGCCAAATGCGCGGCCGCCCGGAAATCCGTAGATTCCGTATGGGTACGGATAGCACCCCATTCCAAGGATAACATGTTGGACAACTTGGACAACTTTTCGGTGAAACACGAGTACTGGCGGTTCCCGTGAGGTGGTAGCGAATATGCCGCAACTCGTTTACAGTTGGGATTTCAGATTGAAGGGCGGACTTTTGCCCTTGACTTGAATTCATTTGTCGAAAACCCTAAGGACACAAAGTTATCTTTCCGCTGCGCAGGCTTGCTAGTTGTAATTATGCTTAATATGGGATAGCGTGCATTTTGTATGTATGCCATATTAATGAGAGACACCGAGTGATTGAGAAATTTCTTCAGAAACGCTTGGATGAAAAATTTGCCGCAATCCGGAAGCTCCGTCCCCTGCCTCCAGTAGCGGTAACCAAGCTCAAAGAACAATTCGCGATTGAGCTTACTTATAATTC